>RFIF01000244.1 GCA_003695655.1 Cyanobacteria bacterium J069 | reverse complement strand
GGAAAATTGAGCCATTTTGAAAGGGCGCATTGCGATCGCCCACCCGACACCATGACCTACACCGAAACGCTGAGCCAGCTTGGGCACGCCGTCAGCCCGCCTGCTTCACCCGAAACTGCCGTTCTCGAAACCTTTCCCAATCCGCATCTTGGCACGCTGTATCTCGTCCGTTTCGCCGTGCCAGAGTTTACGTCGCTGTGCCCCATGACCGGACAGCCCGACTTTGCCCACCTGGTAATCGACTATGTGCCGAACGAACGCATGGTGGAAAGCAAGTCGCTGAAGCTCTACCTGGGCAGCTTCCGCAACCACGGCGCGTTTCATGAAGACTGCACCCTCAGCATTGCCAAGCGTTTGCAAGACGCGATGAACCCGCACTGGCTCCGCATCGGCGGCTATTGGTATCCACGCGGCGGCATTCCCATTGATGTGTTTTATCAGTCGAGCCCTGCGCCGGAGGGCGTTTGGATTCCCGATCAGGGTGTTGCGCCTTATCGCGGTCGGGGGTAGATAGAGGGATTTTGGGTTTTGGATGTGGGGCGATCGCGCTTCGCAAAGTAGTGAAGCTGGGCATTATAAAGAGGCGACAAAGAACCTCCAGGAAGATTTATGCATAGGACTTACGCAGTTGGATGATTTTTCGCGGGCTGCGCCCGCGAAAAATCATCCAGAATCTACAGAACTCGTTTCAACTGCGTAAGTCCTGATGCAGACGGGCAAAATATTTTTTGCGATGATACTCGCTCTAGTTTCATTTGGTTGTCAGACTGGCTCAGCTCCGGAGCTTTCAGAGGAAGCGCCAAGCCAGACTCCAAATTCTGAACAGAGCAATCCCTTTCGAGATGCAGTGAACAAAGCAATAGAAGCTGCGAATCTCACGCAAACAGCAAAGACCTCCGACGAGTGGAATACCGTCGCTAATGCTTGGCAGCAAGCAATTGGGCTTATGCAATCCGTCCCATCATCCAGCCCCAACTACGAAACTGCTCAAGCTAAGGTTATTGAATATCAGAAGAATCTGGAATACGCAAGTCAAAATGTACAAGCGATCGCTCAGCAAGGACTGAGCGACTGCGAAACAGCAATGCAAGCTGCGGCTAGTGTGTCCGCAATGGAAGATCAAGTTGAAGACACTGATCCGGCAATCCGTTCCTGCAAATCTATGGATGAATTGAGCGCTGCAAGCGAGAAGTTTCCAGCGGCTTTTGATGGAGTAGATCCCAAAACATTCGTGTCTAATCGTTGCAGAGGCGATGAGTCTCTGAAAACAACCTCGATTTGCCAAACGCTTCTGGCGGCAATGACAACAACGGTTCACTATCTTGCCGCTAGACCAGGAAGTCCTGCACCGGATGATCCTGTCCCTGTTGCCGACCAAGAGACGATAGAAGCATTGATTGCAGCAGCGCAGGCTCAAGACCAGATGAAGGTTGAGGTAATTCTAGCTTCTCCTGGCGTGGCGCTTATTCCCGGTGGCGCAATTGTTGATGTCGTCGGACGCTCCGGAGAACTTGTCCAAGTCAAATTGAGAAGCTTCGATGTTCAGGGAAACGATCTGTCTGGAGAGGTTCGTTGGACAGGTTCCAGGTTCGTGCAAAGTCAGAAATTTTAACGCAAGGGCGATCGCCCCACCAAAAAATTCGCTAATTCTCAGATGGCGCTGTCTAAACCTTTAGCAGCACCCTGACTGTAGAACTCACCGTTACGAAATTTGGCCTACGAAGTTTGCCCGTTCAAATCAGTGAGAACTTGAGAGATCATCATTGTCTCGCTGACTCATCATCATTGTCTCGCTGACTCACAGATAGATAACCTCTGCCAAGATCCGCTCCCCAATGCGTGGCTTGAGTCCAGCCTTATGCACCAAATCGACTTTGACTCCCAGATTGTCGCTGAGGTAGTTTTCTAAATTGACAAATTTCAATAGGCTCGGTGTCTCCGAAAACTCCACCAGCACGTCCACATCGCTGGCTTCTGTCTGCTCCTGCCTGACATAAGACCCAAAAACGCCTAACTCCTGAACGTTGTACCGTTCTTGTAATAACGGCTTGTTATGCACAAGCCACTGCCGAATCTCCTCTAGCGTTTTCATAAGCCGCCTCCCTCCCAGGGCAAGCACAGCCTGTAATTTAGCTTATATCGATTCTCGATTTAAGATTGGCAATTTTAGGTTGCGTATCCACGCATCCGTCAGGCGTCCATCTCTTTTGGGAATAGCACCTTTTTGGAGATTGGGTTTTGGATTTTGGATTTTGGAGGTGGGGCGATCGCCCCATTCATCCCGTTTGCAAGATCTGGGCGGCTGTGATGTCCAGGTTGCCCAGCAGCGGAGAGGCGATCGCCTGATTTCCGATGTAAACCCGTTCCTCATAAAACCCTTCCACCCACTCCAGCACCGTCACCTTTTGCTGCATCGGGTCTGCAATCCAATATTCCGCAATGCCCCGCGCCGCGTATTCCGAGCGCTTGTAGCGATAGTCGCGGCTTTCCTGGCTGGGGCTGACGACTTCCACGACCAGCAGCGGCGGCGGCATATCCAGCAGCACAAGCGAGCGGCTGGCTCCCTCCAGCGCCCGGACGCCCTCTTCCGACAGCATCACTAACTCTGGAACGCGCACAGAGACGCGAGTGCTGCTCACCGAAACTTCGGTTTTCAGCGATAGCCGCTCGAACGGAATGCCCAGCTTGAGAAACGTCGCCACCAGAAACATCGCAATCCGGCGGTTGATCTCGCTTTCGACGGGCATCGCAATCAGTTCCCCGTTTTCCAATTCATACAGAGCGTCCGTGCCGTCGTCGTAGGCCAGAAACTCCTCAAACGTCATTTTTTGCGAGGCGATCGCCATCTGCCTACCTCTACCAAAACCAGCTAAATCACTTCATCACCACTTCAGAAGTTTTCAGAAGCATCTTAAATATCTTATAGATTCTAAAAGATAGTTTTCTCAGGCAAGTAGACTTTCCCAAAAATCCTTTTGAATCAGATATTCACATAAAATTTTCACCCTTTTAAAACAAGTATTTGAGACAAATAGAAGATTTTCTAGTCAATCGTCTCTGCTCAGCCCTCCAATTTGCTATAGACAATGTACCCCCTCAAAACTTCCCACACCGAAGAAGACCAGTAGGACAAAAAACTTCTCAGTAATACAAACTCGATAAACAGCAGAGCAACAGCCAGAAACAAGAAAATGGAAAACTCCATTTTTCTAGAAAACTTTTTGGCAAACGATTTTGTCGCCGATAACGCAAAGATCGGAAAACAGATGAGAAGGCTTCTGGACATTGTACTCGTTGCCATCATCTTCTCAGCAATTTCAGCGGTTTTAGGCAGCTTTTCATAGACAACCAGCGCTGCGTATCGGTAGTAATCAACATCGCTGAGAGGAGTTATTTCCAAACTGCTGTCAATTAGCGTTCGGACGGTTTCTATGTCAGGAAAATCTCTGATAATCCCCTCAAAAACTCCTTCTCCAAAAAGGTAATATAGTGGATATATCACCACTCCTGACAGCCGATGAATGATAATGCCAAATACGTAGGATAGAATCAAAAAAAGGGTCAGCATCCCGAAGCCAATCTTGTCGTTATCCAGGCTCAAAGATTCAGGTGAGAATAAAAACAGCAGCGATATCCCAATCAGAAACCCTGGAATGACATAAACAAGTGTGTCGTATAGATTGGACGGTAGAATGCTGTTCACTGATCTTTGCCGGGTTAATTCGCAAGTGTTCAAGCGAAAGTATAGCTATGACTTTGGACGATCTTCTAAATCGTAACTCATGTTTTTATCCTGTAGATAGATAAACAAAAGTTCGCGATCTTAATCAGTAATCGCGAGATAGATACCTGCTAGCACTATTGCAAAGGCGATCGCATCCACCAGGCTAATCGTCTGCGAGAACGCCACCAGCGCCATCACCGCCGAGATAATCGGCACCGCCAGCAGCACTACCGACACCACCCCGGCCGAAAATCGCTTGAGGCTGTAGGTGATGAGCCCGTGACCGCCCATCTGCGTCACCAGCGCCAGCCCGACGACGGCCGCCGCGCTCGTCCCGCTTGGGGGCAGCAGCGATTCGCCTTGCAGCAACAGCGTCGGCAGCACCAGCAGACTGCCGATCGCGCATTCGCCCATCGCCAGCAGCGGCACCGCAAAGCGCGATCGCAGGTGTTCCATAATCAAAATTTCGGTGGCAAACAGCAGCGCCACGCCCAGCGCCGCCGCGTCGCCCCAGAGGCTGTTGTCGCCGCCGCCAAAGTCGTCGATGCCAATGGCGATCGCCCCAATCACCGCCACCATCATGCCGATTAGAAACCGCTTGCTGAAGCGTCGCCCCAGCACCAGCCACGCGCCCAGCGTCGTGAACAGCGGCATCATATGGGTGAATAGGGACGCCTTGGCCACGCTGGTCTGCGTAAACGCCCACGCCAGCAGCACCAGCGACAGCGCAAAGCAAACGCCCCCGCCAAACAGCAGCAGCCAATCCGAAGCTTTGGGCTTGTTCTTTTCCAGCAGTTCAGCGGTGAAGGCGGGCTGGCGCAAGGCCTGAATGCCGTTGAGTCCGGCGAAGGCGATCGCCGCGATGGCCAGGCGATTGAGGGCGATCGCGTTGGGACTCATCTCGCGCCCTGCCGCCACAAAAAAGAGGGAGCCGATGGAAATGCTGAACAGCGCAAAGCCCAGCGCCGCCGCCGCTAACCAGTCTGCGGGTGCAGGATCGACAGTCGGAGAGTCCGCCGCCTCCACCCCTTGCCATTCCAGACTCACCGAACTCTCTGTCGAACCTGCGCCCTGCGGCTCCAACTCTTGCTCTAAATTACTCAATGGCTTGCTCTGCCTGCCCTACCACCTGACACTATAGGGCAACTCTCAGAACTTCGCTCTGGCGAGAGCAAGGTCTGTTCCTTAGCTCGCACTACTCTGTCGATAGTCTGCCATTTGTCGCTGAATCGCCGCCCGGATCTTGTGGTCAAAATCTGGGTCGTGAAGGGTCGCCATGACCGGACGAGAGCGTTCTCTGCGTCTTGCCAAATAAGCCCAAAATGCAGCCGTATCGTCTCGATTCGATGGGCCAGAAAATAACGTCTCAACTCTGGATAGGACATGGCTGCATAATCAACTGGATTCATCACAGCACCTCCCCACTCGGCGTCAGTTCAAACTCGATTTCTTCATTCTGTCCCGCCAGAATGTGTAAGTTCTGGGTTCGATCATCAATACAAATCAGATGAATTGGCTGAAGCATCAGATAGGTCAACTGATAGCTAATTCGATACAAGCACCCTAATTACGCTACGGTCGGCATCGTATCCCAAACTGAGCAGAAGATTTTTCTAGGGCGTGTTTTAAAACCTAAAGCCAAAGCAGGATGGAAGCAAGAGTGAGCATCGCCAGATAATTCTCTGCCCGCTTCTCGTAGCGTGTGGCAAT
>RFIF01000243.1 GCA_003695655.1 Cyanobacteria bacterium J069 | reverse complement strand
ATTGCCACACGCTACGAGAAGCGGGCAGAGAATTATCTGGCGATGCTCACTCTTGCTTCCATCCTGCTTTGGCTTTAGGTTTTAAAACACGCCCTAGAACCCGCACCCTCTAGACATCCATCGTTCGATGAAATATTGAGACGTAAAATTATGCATCTTCTTCTTTCATCTCCTCAACTTCAGCAGCAACAGATTCAATTTCATGCTGCAAGTCTTCAATTGAAGGGAGTTTCGTTTTGAATTCCGAAGGTAGAGCAGAGGTCATGCGATAGCTTGAGACGCTAATAGGTTGAGACATGCCTCGCAGGGCATACTCTACAATTGCCTTTTTTTTAGAGCGACATAAGATAATTCCGATAGTTGGGTTGTCATGCGGACGACGCAGCTTGTCATCAATAACATTCACATAGAAGTTAATCTGCCCGGAATACTCAGGCTTAAAGTCAGTCGCTTTTAGGTCAATTGCCACAAAACAGGTCAAGCCTAAATGGTAAAAAAGCAGATCAACAAAAAATTCATCTCCCTCAACTTCAAGTCGATACTGGCTGCCTACAAATGCAAATCCGACACCAAGCTCTAGCAGAAATTTCTGCATGTGCTCTAGGATCGCACGCTCTAGATCGCGTTCTAGAGTTCTTTCGCGCAGGTTGAGAAACTCGAGATTATATTCCGACTTCAGCAGGCTCTGGGCAAGATCGGACTGAGGCGAGGGAAGTACTTCCTGGAAGTTAGTCAAAGCCTCCCCTTGTCAAGCATGAAGACTACTGTCAATTTGATGAATCAGGACAACTCGGCTCCAGCCGTTCTCTATGGTTTTTTGAATGTACCAAATCCGTAGATCTGGGTCTTTTACTTTGTCCAAAATGACGCAGTTATGTTTCCAGGGAATTTGTGCACCAAGCTGGTGCACAACCTTCTCATCAGGATATGCCTCGCCAAACGAGCGCATATACTTAAGGTTTCGGGGTGAGAATCCTGTGATGTCCGGAAACTCAGTTTTGAGATCCTGAGCGAGTCGATCTACTACTTTTGCGCCCCAGCCTGCTTCTTGCTGGCGCTCCAGAATTTCTCGACCAATTCGCCAGTACAGTGTCACCAGTTCCTTATTCACTGCAAGAGCAGCTTTCACCTGGGCAGAACGGATCTGCTCTTTGAGCTTTCGGAAAAAGCTCTCATAGTTATCAGAAAAAAGAGAAGATTGATCAGACATAGTTAACAAAACGTCAGTGAGATTTAGTACTCACATTTCTCCAGTCAGGCTTTCTAGTTCGTCGAGCAACTTGGTGATTCGCTCTCGCTTTTTGCGATCGCCCCAGTCCTTGCTCTTTTTCAATCGCTTGGTAATCTCACTCATCCGACTGATCCATGCTTGCTCTGGAGTAGCCTCAAGTTGATCGGTGTCAGGTTTTACCGCTTTAATCCGTACCTTAATTTCATTCAGAGATAGGTTCTGGGCGATCGCCTGCTGGAGTAGTTCATCCTGGTGTTGCTCATCCTTGATGCGGGCGATCGCACGGGCTTTGGTATATTCCAGCTTTCCTTCCCGCAATGCTTCCAAAATGTTGGACGGCAAGTTGAGTAAAGGCAAGCGGCTAGTCCGAAAGGATTCGAGGTTAAGCCGCCCTAAGGCAGACAGGCAAGATTCCACCTTTTCTAATTGAAGGGAAACATTTTCCTTCAGCTCCTGTCCACGATTTTTTGCATTCGCAGACTGGTAGATCACAGACTTTACCTCTTCCAAGGTTGTATCGAGGGCGATCGCCAGCAGTTCCAAAATTGCTTCGGTTTCCTCAATAGGATTGAGATCATCTCGCTGAAGGTTTTCCATCAGCGCCACCTGGAGGGCTTCGTGATCCGAGAAGTCTCTAGAAACAATAGGAATTTGGCTGAGTCCAACCTGCTGCGCTGCTCTGAAACGTCGCTCTCCGGCAATCAGCTCATAGTTGCCATCTCCCAAGGGACGCACCAAGACAGGCTCCAAAATGCCATGCTCTTTGACAGATGCTACAAGCTGAGACATCTTTTCCGGGTCAAAGTAACGCCGGGGCTGGCGTCTTACAGGCAGCTTAATCGCAGTCAGCGCAATTGTTGCAGAAGGTTGATCGACTTGAATACTATCAGGATCAGTCATAAAGCGACGCATTACTGCATCACTCAAGGATTTACGCTCTTTAACCATTGAGCACCTCCATCGCCTGTTTGAATAGGCTCTCCAGTTCTCGTCTTGCTGTTCCTGCTGGCGTTCCGGTCATGTCAAAAACGGTAGCTCCTTGCCCAAATGAATCCGTAATCACCTGGCGCTGATGCACAATGGTTTTCAGTAGTTCAACATCCTGAACCTGCTGTAGGACGGCAAACGCTTCATCTTTTAACTTAGTTCCTTTGATTGCCTTGTTGAGAAATAAAACAGCCTTAGGCAGCCCTCCTCGAATTGCCTGAGCCTGACGTACCAAACGCACCGTATCAGAAGCGCTGGCTAGATCAACTCCGGCTGGCTGGCAGGGTATTAACGCTAGGTCAGCCCAGAGAAGCAGTGCTCTGGTCGTCTCACTAAGGGTGGCAGGGCCATCAACTAGGAGCCACTCATACTGCTCAGAAAACTTTGGTAGTTGATCTAGAAGCTCATCAGGATTTTGGAGAATATGAAACGGAATTTCATGCTCTAGAGACTCTAACCAAATCGAAGAAGTCCTCTGCCCGTCTGCATCTACCAGGAGGATATTTTTTTTCTGGCGCTGCAACCATCGAGCGAGATGGACTGAAATAGTAGATTTTCCTGCTCCGCCTTTCTGGTTTACGACAGCAATAGTAGGCATGGAACATGTTAAAGCAACAAAACAAGTGTATGCCAAATTGGGTGAAGGGAAACGTTTCCCTTACTCGCTCATCCTCATTGCAGATGCCCGATCGCACTTTAAACAGCCCCAAAATCCGTTGTCTTAATTTGTGGCTTTACATGCCAGAGCACTAGGCAATAGATTAGGACAAATTGAAATCAGTCAAGCCCGACAGCCGCATGACTAGGTCTCTGCCATTACTACATTTCCCGGCAAGATGCCGCCCTGTTCTTGATAGTCGTGTCACCGTTGGCAGCAAAAGCTTCAGGCTTTAGCAGGTACTCGATAAAGCTCTTGATAAAGCCAACATCCTCTAGCTCTTAGGCTTAGGGCTATGCCTCGTTGTCAATGTCTGCTGATGTGTGTAACGCTGAGTCATCCTCGCCGATCGCCCTCAAATAGGCCTCTGCCGCCGCCTGCTTAAACACGCCCTTCGTATACCGCTGAAACACGCGATCGCTCCGGATTCCCATCAGCTCTTTGCCAAACAGCGGATCAACCCCTCGGCGGGTCACCTCTGTTCCAAAGGTATGGCGGAATCGGTGAGGATGGATATTGTCCACACCAGCGATCGCCCCAAGTTTCTTCACCATTCGGCGCAGTCCTTGATAGCCTAGGCGTTTACCAAAATGCTTCGGATCTTGGCACAGAAACATGGGACTCTCTGAAGTAGGTTCAAACAAGGCGCTTTGCTGCTGCCGCCATTTCAAATAGGCATTTAGGTTTTGTCGAGCCTCGCGGCTTAGAGGAACCTCGCTGACATTCTGTCCCTTCGAGCGGTGCACTTTCAGGATTTTGCCGTCCCAGTGCTCCACGTTAAGAGATGAAGCTTCAGAGGCCCGTAGACCATGACTCAAAACTGAGACAATCGCGCGATCGCGCACACTCGTTTTCTCATCTAATTTCAGCACATCCCAAAGCTGCTGCAAATCTTCAGCGCCAAGGTGATTGGCTTCCGGCTCAGGCTGCCGCTCTAAGCCAATTGCATCAGTGGGGAGGGGCTTATTCAGCGGATAGCCGTTGCTGCGACGAAGCCATTGGTAAAAAGATTTCAGTGTGTTCAGCGCCTGGTTAATCGACGCAGGCTTTAATCCCTTTAATTTTAGCTCCCGCCGATATTTTCCAATATCGCTCGGCGTCACATCTAGCCAGGATTTATCGCACCACCCCACAAACCGTATCAGTTGACCACGATAGGTGCGCTGGGTGTTTTCAGCCTTGCCGGTCTGCCGCAAAAACTCCTCAATTTGCCAATGTCGCAGATCTGGCAGTGTTTCTCGCTGAGGCTTCTGCTCCACGTTATCCAGAAGCGGCACAATAATAATCGGTAAATTAGAGCTTGAAGGCATAGAAATCATCCTCCACTTGCAACCACTCCTGCCAGGCGCTTAAGCACTTGCAATATCTGCCCAAGCTGATCTGCTTCTTCCAGCAAAAACTCTTTAGAACGTTCATAAATCGGGGGCTGGTCTTGCGACAGCTTTAAGAAGACAAAGTTACTCCCATTTGTCACCATGCCATATAGAGGGCGATTGGACATTGGCGATGCCAGCATATAAGTCAGTGCCTGAGGAATACCCACTTTTAGAGAGAACTCGGCCCGCTTTGACTCAATCACCAGCAGCCAAAATCGATCCTTAATCACAAGCACATCAATTCTTCCGCGAATTGTAGTTTCCCCATCCTCTGCTTGAATCTGCACCTCTTCTTCCGTCGTGATGTAAAAAGGCGGCAGGTAAAATCCGGCCAAATCAAGCAGCGGCGAAACAATAGCCATCTTGACTGTGTTCTCTAAAACAGAACGACCGGACAGATTGGCATAAACCGCTTTTAGATGCTCAATTCGACGATATTCTGCTTCTGATAATTCAGGTAATCCCTGCTGCCACTCCAGAAAGAATTGAGCGTCTGAGCTGCGACGAAGTTGGAAACGTTGCTCCAGATCGTAGAGCGTTACCTTTTCGGCTGGAATCGTAGACGGCATGGAAAGCTCCTGAAACAGTAAACTTGATTGCAAGAATTCCGCTAGACTGCGACGCAAGCATCCTACAGTCCTTTAATTCTGACATTGTTAAGGGCGATGCCCGGTTTGGGCAACCCAAAGTTGAGCAAAATTTAGATATAGATAATATCGCACTTATCTATATCAGACTATTCTCAGAATATTATCGTACACGATACTTCTGCTGCTGCAAAAAAGCGCATATCATAAGGGCACAAGTCTCCATCCAGTTCTCAGGTTTCTATGGCTTTGCCCTTTCCAGGAATAGATCCCTACCTTGAACAGGCGGCATTTTGGTCTTCTTTCCATAGCCGCCTAATTGTGGCGATCGCCGACGCTCTGGAACCTGAACTGAATTCGCAGTACTACATAGAGATCGAAACTCGAACCTATCAGAGTAATGATGCCGAGCCAGGCTTACTGGTCGGCATCTCTTCAACCGTTGAAACTCAAACTAGACCGAAGCACGTTACAGGTTCAATCCCTCTCACAGTCAACGAACGCTATTTAGAGATACGAGAAACCAGAACTGAGGCAGTTGTTACTGTCATCGAGGTGCTCTCTCCAAAAAACAAGCGGAGGGGAGAGGGGCGCGAGGCCTACGAAAGAAAACGGCGCACCATTTTAGGCAGTGCAACCCATTTGGTGGAACTAGACTTGCTGCGGGGAGGCAAGCCCATGACTATTCTGGATGCGCAAGTGGCTGCCCCTTACCGAATTCTGATCAGCCGGAGCGAGCAGCGACCCAAGGCAGACCTGTACGAGGTCATGCTTCAGCAGCCGCTGCCGACTGTTCCTGTTCCCCTCAAAGCAGGCGATCGCGAACCTATCCTACCCTTGCAGCAGATCGTAGTAGGCGTGTATGAGCGGGGGCGCTATGCAAGCCGAATTGATTATCATCAGCCTGTACCGCCGCCAGAGCTATCCCCGACTGAGCAAGCCTGGGCCATGTCCGTTCTGTCAGGCTATCTGGACGCGAGGAGAAACGCCGATGGGTAGGCTGCCGAACAAAAAATGTTGGGCGTGTAGTTTACTAACTGCAAGCGAAGCCCGCAAATTACATGACGAAAATCAAGGCGGAGACGGCTGCTGGCGGGATAGCACTTGTCACAGTCGCCGATCCTACTATCGCCAGGGCAGGCACCATAAGGTCAGGCGGTCAGGGGCGATCGCCGAAATTGCCGTTTCAATTCCTAAGATTCCTTACGTGGTGCTGCACACCTATGTTGAAAAGCCCCGCCAAACCACTGATGAAATCGTGATTCACGCGATGTGTGCAGAACTGTGGATCGGCAGCAAGCCCGTTGCCATGACGCAGCCGCAGCATACATTTGGATTAACCCCTCGACTGATCAAGGAGTATGCTCATCAGCTTCTAGACGCGCTCTATGAACAGTATGGGAACGGGCAGCGCACAGGGTTTGAACGGTATGCCCATGAAGCACAGCACTCGGTATCTCAGTGTCCGGTGCGTCCCTGTGCCTACCATGCGGCTCACCTGGAGCCTGCAATACCAAGAGGACAGCCAAGATGAACGACCCGCTGGTTTCAAATCTCTGGGACTCTCTAAGAGCGGCTCAAAAATACCCCGAGCAGGCAGAGATTGGAGCGCTGTTGCAGCAAGCGGATCAGGCGATCGCCCGCTGTTCCGAGGCAGAGCAACTCCAAGTGGCCAGCAACGCCTTGCTTCAGGTTGCCGAGGTGTGCGCTAGGCGAGCCGAGATTTTAATTCAGGACTGGGAAGATGCCTATCGCGATCCGGTTGTGCAGCCCGGTTTTTTTGCCGGAATTGTGCGCCAGACGATGGCGGTAGACTTTAGCGATCTGCTGGAACCCAGCCCTCCCCGCAAAGAGCGGACTCGGCGCGCCAAGCCAGCCCAACCTGACGAAGGTTCGATTGTGGGGACGGTGGACAAAACTGCGCTGCTGGCGATGTTGGATCAGCTAGAAACAGAAGCAGCCCAGGCAGCCCAAAAGCAACAGGTATTGGCGATCGCCCATGATGAGGACGTGAAAAGCTGGGTGAGGGCGATCGCTCTGTGGGCCGCAGAGCATCAAATATCAGAGGTTTCTTTGCAGCAGCTTCAAGCGGCGGTGAAAATGCCCCTGGTTCAGCTATGGTTATCGCTTCTGTTGGGAAATTTTGCGATCGAGCAGCGGGGAGAATTTTACGACACTGAGCAAGTGTGGCTGTTGCTGGAAAGTTAGGGCTGGAAAGTTAGGAATGCTGACTTTAGGACTTGTAAAGCCTAAACATTTTAGCGTTATCCCCAGTGTCGGGGATCATGAAAATAGGACTTACGCAGTTGGATGATTTTTCGCGGGCGCAGCCCGCGAAAAATCATCCAGAATCTACAGAACTCGTTT
>RFIF01000242.1 GCA_003695655.1 Cyanobacteria bacterium J069 | reverse complement strand
TTTCACCCCGGGGTGGCTCGGGCAATACCGGGATCGGGTTTGCCATTTCAATCGATCGAGTGCAGCCGTTTTTGGTCGCCGTGCGCGAAGGACGCGCCCCCCGCACTGCCCAGCAAGCACCCCAACTCGGCGGCGGCCCCAACGCCCAACGGATTACACTGAATGGCACTGCCCTGCAAGGAGAGCTGTCTGCCAGAAGTGGCGTTTTGTCCTCAGACAGCAGCTTTTTTAACGCCTATACGTTTGAAGGGCGCGCCGGACAAGAAGTGACGGTTGAAATGATCAGCCAGGATGTCAATGCCTACCTGATTCTGCTGCGACCTGACGGCAGCGACCTGGCCCAAGACAACGACAGCGCGGGCGATCGCAATGCTCGTTTAACTGCGGTGCTCCCAGAAACTGGGCTATACACCATCCTGGCAAATACCTTTGAACCTGGAGAAACTGGTCGCTATAGCCTCAGCGCCACGATTGGCGTTGCTACAGCCCCCGCCCCTAACGCCAGCCCCCGCCCTACGCAGCCCAGTGCCCGCGTGCTGCTGCAAGTCGAAGGCTCACTTGGCCCCAACTCGCTGATCTGGCAAGAGGACAATAGCCCCTATCAGGAGTATTCACTGAATGGACAGGCTGGGCAAACCGTGACCATTACGATGGAGAGCATCGAGTTTGACACTTATTTAATTCTGCTAGACGCTAACGGGCGCGTCGTTGGGCAAAATGACGACGAATCGACCAGCAGCACCAATTCCCAGCTCACCGTCACGCTGCCGAGTACGGGCACCTACCGCATTATTGCCAATGCCTACGATCGCAATGGTCGCGGGCGCTATGTGCTGACTGTCCGCTAAACAAAACTGCAAGCAATCTTGCAAGCAATGTTGCTCGCAGATCAGCAACTTTGCAACCTTGCAACTCGCTAGCGCAGCCCAATCCACGTAAAGAAGTCCTGGCGGGTGAACAGCTCCAGCAGCAGCAGTGCTACAAAACCGATCATGGCGAAGCGCCCATTAATCTGCTCGGCATAGCGCGTCCAGCCAAAGGCAGGTTCGGGCTGGGGCACAGTGTCGAGGGACGGTGGGTTGGGGTTGGGTGTTTCAGTCGTCATAGCACAGCGTTATGGCAAGGGGGTAGGGAGCAGAAATGAGGAGTTGGATTGGAAGTCTTGGCTGAGTCAGCTTGCCTCAGGCTTCGCAGGTTGACAGTTGTGCCAACTATGCGATTTGGCGGCATACCTTACGGTTGATTGCACGGTTTTATCGTACGGTTTTGTGGTGTCAGAAACCAGCTTCCCTTCGGTTAGCGAGCTTCAGTAGAGGGCGAGAGCTACAGTCATCGAGGATCTGGGCGGAGGGGTTTGGCTTAGCTGTCTGAGGGGAGTGATGTGGCTTCGAGCGTCTGAATAGCCTCAATTAGCGATCGCACTTCCTCTGCCCCGGCCGACGGCTCAAACTGGAGCGGCAGCTTACCGCGCACCAGCATCCGCAGCCCCAATGGGCCCAGACTGGCCAGCCCTGGCAGATCGCGGAAAGAATTGCCCACAACCTGCAACCCAAACCGGCGCTCATCAATCCAGCCACCCTGCTTCACCAGGTCGATCAGCACCTTGCGATGACGCACCGATCGACTGGAACTGGCATCCTGTCGATCGAGAATTTCCTGCTTAATCTTGCTAATTTGATCCAATGGTGCGACCTCCATCGGACAAACCGAGTTGCAGTAATAGCAGCGGGTGCAGGCCCAAACCCCTGATTCCGGCTCGTTATACTGCTCCAGGCGGGCTTCAGTTTGGGTATCGCGAGAGTCGGCAACCATGCGATAGGCCTTAGCCAGCGCGTGGGGGCCCACAAATTCGGGGTTGACTTCGCGGGCGTTGCACTCGGAATAGCACGCACCACAGAGAATGCAGTTCCCTGTTTGGTTGAGGCGATCGCGCTCCTCGGGCGTCTGCAAAAACTCTCGCTCTGGCACCTGCCGCCCCGCCGTGCTGACGTAGGGATCAACGGCTTCCAGCGAATCCCAGAAGTTTTGCATATTCACAACCAAATCCTTAATCACAGGCATATTGCCCATTGGCGCAATGATGAAAGTCGGAATTTCGCCAGATTTCACCGATTCGCCACTGCCGTTCTGGTTGTGGGGGCGATCGCCCGCCGCCTGAATCTGCTGCAACCGCGCCGCCTCACTCTGGACGCTTTCCTTGCACGCCAGAGCAGATCGCCCATTGATCCGCATTGAGCAACTGCCACAGATCGTATTCCGGCAGTTTTTACGGAAGGCAAGGCTGCCATCCTGTTCCCACTTAATCCGATTTAAGCAGTCAAGAATCGTATTGCCAGGGTCTACGTCTAACTCGTAGGTGGCGCTGTAGGGAGCCGAGTTTTCGTGTTGTCGCAGGATTTTAAACTGAACATGCATAGGATGTGAATCGCAAGTGCGCGCAAGATTTTGGAGCAATTTCCTCTGGGACTAGCAGACACCGTCAGACATGAGGGCGCGTCATCCATTTACCTCAAAACTCTTGAGGAATTAGCACGATCGCACCGGCTCAGGGAAACAGGCGAGGGATTGAAACTCTTAAAAAAGCCTCACGTTTCGCCGGCCATTAATGACAGCTCGGACAGCAGCCCCGAAAACAGCCCTGACAACAGCCCCGACGACAGCCTCAGCCGCCCCTCGCTTCATCTTCGCCAGAATAAAGCCGAAGGATTGCTCTGCCACTATCCTAGTCTGGAACCTGGAATCCTGTCTTGATTCAAGGGTGGCTTTTGGGCAGCTTTTTCCATCGCTTTTGCACCAGCAATTTGCGACCAACACTGGAACTGATGCCGCCAAATCCGGCACACCTCCACCCATAAAAGTGATCAAAAAAACGAGCGATCGCCCATTTTTTCCTGATTTCAGCGCTAATTGATACTGATAACCCAATCTCTCTGCCTTTAGATTTGATCAATCCAGCAGGGATCACTGCTTCTGTTTAAGACGGCTGATGCTTTCAATGCAATTGCCCTTGCAGGCAGGCGATCGCCTACCTACTTTTGGAAAATAGTGCATTCTTACTTAATCATCTCTACAGTCCTAGGGCGTGTTTTAAAACCTAAAGCCAAAGCAGGATGGAAGCAAGAGTGAGCATCGCCAGATAATTCTCTGCCCGCTTCTCGTAGCGTGTGGCAAT
>RFIF01000241.1 GCA_003695655.1 Cyanobacteria bacterium J069 | reverse complement strand
GTGACGGGGTGACGGGGTGACGAAGCCTCACTCCATCACTCCATCACTCCCTCTCTCCCCTCCCTCTCTCCCTCTCCCTCTCATCCCCGACTCCGCAACCCCACCTCCGACGGCACCGTTCGCCAAAGCTGTTCCAGATGAGTGGCAGGCATGGTCAAATACAGCACGTCTCCGGCTTGCAGGGTTACGTCTAGCAGGTTCCAGCCGTGGGTGGTTTTGCGTTCGGCTTCCAGATATAGCGGCACAAAGTCGGCATCCATGGCAGCATCTTGCAAGCGGCGATCGCAAAAGGGATGACCCGGCGTAATCAGCGTTGCCAGCGCCACCCACAGGCTATCGCCCGCAATCCCGTTGCCCAAGATGCGCCCACCCAGCGCTGCTGCCGCAAAGGACGGAGCCGCCAGATCTGCCGGACTCAGCACCGCTTCAAAATCAAACACTTGCTCTGCTAGCGGCGCGAATTGGGGATCTTGGTTGCGGACAATGACCGAGATGCGGGGTGCCAGCCCTTTTGCAGTCAGCGCGATCTCTAGATTGGCTACATCGTTGCTGGTGACGGCGATCAGCGCCCGCGCCGTTGCAGCATGGGCATCTTGAAGGGTGGACGACAGACTCGCGTCGCCCACAATGACCGGCACGCGCAAGGCTCGGAGGGCACTCAGAAAGCGGTTTCCCGGATCTTTTTCAATCACCACGACGCGCCCGCCGCTGGCTTGGAGCTGGCGCACGGTCTGAATGCCAACTCCGCCCAACCCGCAGACGATGTAGTGATTGCGGCGAGGAATGGGGGTGACTTGCCAAAGCTGCTGCAAGCGAGTGCCCAGCACCAAGTCGTTGAGCAGGGCATAGCAAATGCCGACGACGCCCGTGCCGATTAGCATCATTGACACCGTAAACAGCTTGACCCCAGGCTGTGAGCTTTCAACCACGCCTTCATTGCCGCCTGCGCCCGTGATCATACCGACTGAAAAGTAGAGGGCGTCGATAAAGTCGGCGCGCACTTGATCGGTATAGAGCAGCGTCGCGCCCAAGATTGCGCCTAGCAGCAGCAAGATTGCCACTACTGTTGGGCGGATGTGCTGCTGAAACAGACGCAGGTGGTTGCCCCAAACGAGCAGCGTCTCGCTGAGCGATCGCCCGCTGACTTGGGCGTCCGGCTTGGTGGCCACGATCAGGCGATCGCCCCATTGCAGGGCTTGCTGATGCACCACACCCGACACCAGGTCCATGCGGCTGTTTTCCGGCAGGTAATAGATTAGCATTCGCGAACGATCTTCCCACAGTTCGCTGAGCTGTCGCCCCAGCCAGGGATGGGTTTCATCGATAAATTCTTCATGCATCGGCCAGACCTGATCAAACAGGCGCAGTTGCCCGATCGCCCGACTCCCCATTGCCGCAAAGGAGAAAACTGGAGCCGCCAGTGCCGCCACGCTCATGCTGACGTGGTCGGGCAGCGTGTGATCGAGGCGATCGCCCAAGCTGCTGTTGAACAGGCGATTGATAATGCGAATGCGAGGATTGAGGACTCGCGCCTGCGTCAGCACTGCCAAATTTTGGGCGTCGTCGCTGCTGGCCAGCACCAGGGTATTCGCCTCCTGCACTCCCGCCTCCAGCAGAATTGCCGCCGAGCGCATGTCGCCCACGATGATATCTGCGCCGCCATGTTCTGCCTGGGCCACAGGGCGGCTGTTGATGCCCACCACAGACGCACCCTGCTGTTTTAACAGGCAAAAGATTTTATATCCGGCTCGTCCCAGTCCACAAACAATGATTTTTGGTTTCATGAATTCCTGATTGTCACCCATATCCACCATCAGCGAGCCATCGTGCGGATGCTTTTGACGTTCATGCCTATCAGCGCTTATGTTCATCAGCACGAACTCAGCGCTGGTGAAAGAGCGATCGCGCCCAATGCCCAAATCCATCGGCGATCGCGAAGCAAAGTTCTGAAGCTATCATCCGATCTACCAATTGTTTGCTAGGTCAAAGGGGCAAACTGTAGCCGGAGACACCAGGATGCGAAATGTTAACAGGGATTTAGGGTTCCGCAATCGGGGTTTAGCAATCAGGGTTTAGCAATCAGAAATTTGCGGCAACCAGACTTTGTGCACCGAATACTTCATCGCTGATATCCCGCTGCCAAACTGGGCATCCTAAGGTTCAGATTGTTCAAACATGGCCTCTCCAATCCCCGCTCTTTCTAGGTGACTCCTATGCGTCCTCGCTCCAACTCTGGCGCAATTCGCCCCAAAATTAGCACCATGCCTCGCCCCCAAACAGAAGCGGCGGCCTTCCTGGATTTGTACAAACTTTCGGTCGAAAAGAAGCGACTCCAGCAAGAACTCCAGACGCTTGAGGTGCGCCGCCAGCAGATTGGCGATCGCCTCTCAGCGCTAGATGCCCAAATCGACAGCCTGGAAACCCGCGTCGAATCTTTGCGCGAACAGGAGGAACCGTCGTCTCGTCCGATGCCCGGATTGGCACACCCGATTCCTGACAATTTCGATATGGTGTTTTTGGAATATTAAGTCATGGTTTTGTAGCTATCGGTGGAATCTTTGCTAACTCTGAGATTCCAGGTTTAACCAGTCAAAGTCACTCAGCACAACCAGCGCTATGACCACCCTAGAGCTAATCACCAGCTTCGCATTTGCATTCGTTGTTGTTGGTCTGTTTTTTGATTTGGATTCCACCGTCAAGCGGATCGATCGGCGCACCAAACGCCTAGAGCTTTGCCTGGATCTCATTCTCGATCGCCTGGAAATCGACACTCCGTTTCAGCTTTCCGAGCGAATCAAACAAATTGCGCTTGATCCCAAACGTAAAGTTGAAGCGATTCAGCTTTATAAGGAAGAAACGAATGTAACGCTGCGAGAAGCGGTTGACGCAATCAACGTATACATCGCGCAACATCAATCTTCAAGTAATCCGTAGAGTGCGCTTTTTGAAGCGTAGCTCCCTCCCCGCAGCTCGCAATCAAGCCCTAATAACGAGTATGCATACAGCATGGATTTAGAGGGCGATCGCACATGAGACTTTCCTTAGCAAGAACCCGGATCGCTGCGTTTCTCGGCGCTTCTCTGCTGCTTGTGCTGTCGGGATGGGTCTACCTCGAAGTGCAGGGATTGGGCTTTCCAGACGGATTTTTGACCGAGCTAGATCACGCAAAAAAGCTGCTGGCAAGTCTCTTTCTCTGCGTTAGTTTGCCGATCGCCCTGTGGCTGGGCTGGCTCGGCTGGGTTGCTCCTCATCAGCCCATTGGCGATCGCCTCCAGCGGACTGCCGGGGCCTATGGGGCGTTTTTGCTGGGGCTGGCGGGGATCTATGCTTATTTACGGCAGACTCTGTTGGGTGGCGGTGGGAGTTAGGGATAAGCTGTCAGGCGATCGCTCTCGATCCTCCAGACCCTACGGCTACGCGGCTCAAAATTCGACCGGACGGACTCGCGTGTAAGATAGAAAGCGTTAATCCCGTTCTTAATTTGTGTCTTATAAAGACGCTAATCCATCTCCATGGCCAACGCTGTTGCTTCTGCTGCACAACCCGAAGACGAATCACCGAAGAAGATTTATCTGCCGCGCACCAGCGAATCGGAAACGCTGAAGAAGATTCGGCACACGACTTCGCACGTCATGGCGATGGCCGTGCAGAAGCTCTTTCCCAAAGCCCAGGTGACGATTGGGCCGTGGATTGAAAACGGTTTTTATTACGACTTTGATAGCCCGGAACCCTTTACCGAAAAGGATTTGAAGGCAATCAAAAAAGAGATGAATAAGATCATCAACCGCAAGCTGCCCGTGATCCGCGAAGAGGTATCGCGGGAAGAAGCGGAACGCCGCATTAAGGCACTGGGCGAACCCTACAAGCTGGAAATTCTGGCGGATTTGAAAGAACCGATTACGCTCTATCACCTGGGCGACCAGTGGTGGGATCTGTGCGCTGGACCGCATGTGGAATCGACCGCCGAGCTAAACCCCGATGCGATCGCCCTGGAAAGCGTGGCCGGAGCCTACTGGCGCGGCGACGAGAACAAGGCGCAACTCCAGCGCATCTACGGCACCGCCTGGGAAACCCCCGAACAACTGGCGGAATATCAGCGCCGCAAGGAAGAAGCCCTGCGCCGCGACCACCGCAAACTCGGTAAGGAACTGGGGCTGTTCATCTTTACCGATATCGTGGGCCCCGGACTGCCGCTGTGGACGCCGAAGGGAACCCTGCTGCGATCGCTCCTGGAAGATTTCCTCAAGCAGGAGCAGGTCAAGCGCGGCTATTTGCCCGTCGTCACGCCGCACATCGCCCGCATTGATCTGTTCAAGACCTCCGGGCACTGGCAAAAGTACAAAGAAGATATGTTCCCCATGATGGCGGACGATGACGAGTCGCGCCTGGAGGAGCAGGGCTTTGTGCTGAAGCCGATGAACTGCCCGTTTCACATTCAGATTTACAAGAGCCAGTTGCGTTCCTATCGGGAACTGCCAATGCGGCTGGCGGAATTTGGTACGGTCTATCGCTATGAGCAGTCGGGCGAGCTGGGCGGCTTGACCCGCGTGCGCGGCTTCACCGTAGACGACTCGCACCTGTTTGTCACGCCAGAGCAGCTCGATCAGGAATTCCTGAACGTGGTGGATCTGATCCTCAACGTGTTCCAGAGCCTCCAGCTCAAAAACTTCCGCGCCCGCCTCAGCTTCCGCGACCCAGAGCAGGACAAATACATCGGCTCTGATGAAGTATGGGATAAAGCTGAGAGCGCCATTCGCCGCGCCGTCGAAACCCTCGGCATGGATCACTTCCTGGGCGTTGGCGAGGCCGCATTTTATGGGCCGAAGCTGGACTTTATCTTCCAGGATGCGCTCGATCGCGAGTGGCAACTGGGCACGGTGCAGGTGGATTACAACCTGCCGGAGCGATTCGACCTGGAATATGTGGCGGAAGACGGCTCCCGCAAGCGGCCGGTGATGATCCACCGGGCCCCGTTTGGCTCGCTGGAGCGGCTGATCGGCATCCTGATCGAAGAGTACGCGGGCGACTTTCCGCTGTGGCTGGCTCCGGTGCAGGTGCGGCTGATGTGTGTCACGGAGGAGCAGGTGCCCTTCGCCCAATCGGTCGTGGAGCAGCTGCGATCGCGCTCTATCCGCGCCGAACTCGACCTCAGCGGCGAACGCTTGGGCAAGATGATTCGCAATGCCGAAAAGGACAAGATCCCTGTGATGGCGGTGATCGGCGCCAAGGAAATGGAAACCCACTCCCTCAGCATCCGCACCCGCGCCTCTGGTGAACTGGGCGCGCTCCCCGTGGCGGAGGTGCTGGAGCGGCTAACTGGGGCGATCGCCAACTACACAAGTTTCTAGAGATTGAGGATCGCCATCAAGCCTCGACGAGCCTCGACAAGGTGGATGCGTGGGGCCCTGTTCACAGATTCCGGGGCGAGCCATGCTCCAGGTTGCGAGAATGATGAGGGCGATCGCCCTTCTCCCGCGAGAATCAGCCGCGCTTAAGATACAGTCTCCCCCTTTGCGGGGCACTCTAGATTACGTCAGGAGTGTCCATCGGTTTTTTGCAGCGTTCTGCCAGGGGCGATCGCCCCTACCACCTATAGAAAGCGTCTTGCGCCGACGGTGCCGTTTGGCTTAACTCAACCCGCACGCCCAAGGTGACTGAGCCAGTTTCTGGCTTGGTGCAGCCTGTAAGCAGTTTGTAAAACGTTCTGTCCCAACAGACAGACCCAAATTCTGTCGTTAGGTTTAAGCTGTCATTAGACTTAAACTGGCAGTCGGCCAGCAGGGTGTGCTTTGATTTCAGGGTGCAGATTCAATCGATACAAATTCAATCGATGCCGTGAGTCATTCGATGCATCGGCTCTCTCCAATCGACCCTCAAAGCTAATATTAGGGCGCAGTGGTGCTCGTCCTCAGCTTATATTTGCGGCGCGGGGTGAATTGGATTGATGCCGTTCGCCTGCCCTTGTCTCCAGCCTGTTCTGTCCATGCCACCCCGATTTTTGTGAGTCCTGCCATCGCTGTTTGCAGATTTTTCAAACTAGTCACCTGCGCACGTTCGTCACGCTGACATGGGTTCCTCCAACAAGCTGTCAAACCCTGAGAAACAACTGGCGACCCTGAAACAAACTCTTCAGTCTCTACGGGAAGAGGAAAGTGAAGATGCGCTGGTCGAAACCACGATCGCCTACATCGAGGAAGAATGTGACTATTCTTTAATTTGGATTGCTTCCTATGACCGGGTGGGGCATGGCCTGCGCGGGCGGGGTGGGCGGGTGCCCAATGGGGATAGCGGTGTGCTGCGCCAGCAGTTTGGGCTGAATCCGGGCGATTTGCTAGAGCAGGTGGTGATTCAGCAGCGACCGATGGGCGTGCCCGACCTGCGCGAAGAGATGCGCGCCGGAGACTGGCGCAAGCTGGCGCAAAAATATGCGATTCAGGGAACGGCGATCTTTCCTCTGCGGCATCGTGACCAGTGTTTGGGCGTGGTGATTTTGGGGTCATTGCTGTGGGGAGTGTCGCCCCATGTGGATGAGCGCACCCGCCTGTCGATGGTGTTTGGGGCGCTGGCGGCGTCGCTGTTTCAACTGGAAACCGAGCATCAGCGACAGCAGACCAAGCGTCCGGCAGAACCGCTACTGTCGCTGTTAGGACAACTGCGATCGCTCCCTGATCTCTCTGCCCGCCTGGCAGCCGTTGTCGATGAAACGCAGCGGTTTGTCGCGCCGACGCGCACCAATGTCTACTGGTTTGAGGCAGAGCGGCGCTACTTTTGGCTGCGGGCCAGCAGTCGCGAGAACGGTGGCTATGGTAGCAGATCAGCTGTGACGGGGTTTACGGCGCAAGAGGTCAACAGTTTTTATCAGGCGCTGGCGGCGGATCAGTTGGTGTCGGTGGGCGAGGCGCACAGTTCGCTCAAGGCAGAAGTCACGGGACGGCTGATGCAGCAAATCCAGGCGCGATCGCTCTTGGTGGCCCCGATCTTGCTGCACAACGAGCTACACGGTTTTCTAGCCGTCGAAGGCAGCGAACCGCGCATCTGGTCTGACGAAGAGAAAAGCTATGTGCGCGGCGCAGCCCAGCTCATTGCCCTGACTGCGCCTCTGGAGGGTATGGAGGAGACGATTCAGCAGGTGAAGCTGGATCAGGCGCTGACGGCAGAACTCTCTACTGCGATCTTTAGCGACGAAGACTGGAACCAGACCCTCAAGCGCGCCTCCGATTTGTTGGGGCAGCGGCTGCGGGCGGAGACGTTTGTGGTGCTGCTCTATAGCCCTGACCATGAGGGCTTTGAGGTGGTTTACCAGAGCCATGTTTCTCAGCGGCGCACTCTGCCCGTGTGGCTCGACGCGCTAAACCAGGTCGATTGGCAAATGCTGGAGCGCAGCACTGACCCAGTGGGCATTGAAAACCTGACGGAAGACCTGAAGCTGATGGCGTGGCGGCAGGCGTTTTTGGATGCGGGGCTGCAATCGCTGGTCGTGTGTCATACGGCGATCGGGCGATCGCTCGAAGGGCTGGTCGTTTTGGGACACGATCTGCCCCGCACCTGGAATCGCGCCGAGCGCACGGTTCTCCGCGTTGCCAGCCAGCAGATCGGCGTCATCCTTCATCAGTGGCAGCTTCAGCGGCAGACCGAGCAGCAGCAAAAGATCAACCAGACGATTCAGTGGGGCATGACCACCATGCAGCAGATCCACACGCTGGAGACGCTGGAGCGGTCGGCAATGCAGCAAATTGCGCAAATTCTGGATGTCCCGCTGGCCGCCCTGGTGACTTGGCAGCCGGGGCGCAATATTGGTCAGGTCACCTCAGCGGTTGTGGGCAATTCGCGCTTTTCAATTCATCTGGACACGGCGATCGCTCTGCATTCTGATGCGCTGGTGCAGTGGGTGCAGCAAACGGACGGGCTGCTGTCGCTTACCGTGGACGATATCGATGCCGAGACTCGCCGCTGGCTGAATGGCACCGATATTGGGCAAATTCTGGTGATGGCGCTACGCACGACGCCAGAGCATGAGCCAAGCGGCATGGTGGTGGTGGCAGATCATCTCGATCGCTACTGGCATGAGCGTCAGCTCAACGCCTTGGGGACGTTGGTCAGCCAGTTGGCATGGTCACGACGCTACCTGATTTTGTCGGACGCGCTGACCCTGCGGCAGCGCAGCCTGGAGCAGATGAACTGGTATAAGTATCGGCAAATTGAGGAGATTTACCGCACGTTGGGCATTGGCGTCAAACGGCTCAACGAACTCAGCAATCAAAAAGATGCCCTGGCCAGCACGCGCTATCAGCAGGTGGTGCGACAGCTTGGCGGGCTGCTGGCGGCGATCGCCCCTGTCCTCAAAAACGAGCAGTGGCAGCTTCATAGCGAGTATGAAACGACATCCCTGACCTCGCTGCTGAAGCGCAGCATGGAGCGAGTCGAGCCGCTGATTCGACAGCGACAGCTCTGGTCGCAGGTGCACAACGAAGAGAGCGGACTCAACATTGGTGGCGATATTGCCAAGCTAGAACTTGTGCTGCATGAGGTGTTGACGGCTGCCTGTCTGCGATCGCCTGCGGGTAGCCGCCTTGATCTGTGGTGTCGCCCGCTCGATGCCCGCTGGCTGGAGCTGTCGATCACCGACAATGGACTGGTGGAGCCGCGCCTGATTGAGGAGCTGCAAGCCGGCCGTCCAGAAGATCTACTCTCTCCGTCTATCCTCGACACTCCGCCCGGACTCCACCTGGAAATTTGCCAAGCGTTGATGCAGCAGATGGGCAGCGAACTGAATCTCTATCAGCTTGAAGACGGACGCATCCTCAGCCGTCTGCTGTTGCCGATCGCCCTGGGTTTGCCGCCGGACAAGCAAAAGCCTCATTAGGACTCGTTAGGCATTAGGATATCGGGATCAGAGTTTAGGTCAAGCAAAGAGCAGCCTGCCGAAATACAGGCTGCCCATGATAGAAATTTTCACAAGATAAAACCTTTCACAAAAACGTATGATTTCATCAAAACGCGCCCTGGAGGACTCGAACCCCCGACATCAGGTTTTGGAGACCTGCGTTCTACCAACTGAACTAAGAGCGCAAACCCGGGACTGACCTTATTCAGGCATATCCCAGTTTATCAGGTTGCCACTGCCCAGCGCACCCCCAAAGCAGAAGTTTGCGGCTAGCGCCAGAGCAGATGATGAGATGATGCCATGCCCTAGAGCGGGCGATCGAAGCGCTGCTTCAGGCGGGTTGCCTTGCCCACGCGATCGCGCAGGTAGTAGAGCTTGGCACGGCGGGCCTTGCCTCGGCGCAGCACTTTGATGTTGGCAACGCGGGGCGAATGCAGCAAAAACACCCGCTCAACGCCCACCCCTTGAAAAATCCGACGAACCGTAATGGTTTCATTAATCCCGCCGTTGCGCATGGCGATCACGGTGCCTTCGTAGGGCTGAACCCGCTCCTTGCCACCTTCTTGAATCACAACTCCGACCTTAACCGTATCGCCGACGTGGATAATCGGCAGATCGGTTTTCAACTGTTCCGACTCAATGGAGCGGATGATCTCCTGGGCTTTCATGGCTCTCTGGCTCTTTGCAAAAACTCACAGTCTTCTATAGTAGTCTGTGGGATGGCTCCCCGTCTAGTGCGATCGCCCAGTCGGCTAATCTTTTGAGAGCGGATTGTTGCCAGCGGCGGGCTGGGCCGCAGCAGACCAGGCGGGTTTGGCAAGCCTTGCCCGCAGGCTGTTGACATAGCGACCGACATAGAGATGGCGCACGTCGGGCGTGAAGTAGGACAGCGCTGGTAGCTCGGGGCGGCGGCGCACAAACGCAACATACACCTCATTGGCAAATACAGGTCGAAACCCACAGCGGGCGAGCTGCCAGAGCAGTCGCTCCATGGGCAGCGCCAGTCCTTTGTGCAGCAGCAGCCAGTGATAGCTGTCGGGTGCTGGCAAAAAGTCTGCGTATCCTTTTACCTGATTGGGAAAGGGAATCCGAAACTGCGGTGGGGCGGCGATCTGTTCGGTGGGCTTGAGGCGATCGCGGATGAAGGCGATCGCAGCGGTGGTCAACGGGTCTTTGAGCAGCGATCGCAGCAGGCTGAACTCCGCTTCCCGCGCAACCGGAAACAACTGCACAGAGCTGAGCGCCACCCCGACTAGCCGCTTGTCCTTGCTGTCGGGTTCTAGAGGGCGGATGGGGGCAACGCGGCTCACCTGAAACATAAATTCAGCAAACAGGCGATCGGGCGGCAGCAGATGCGCCGGAACCTGCACCTGATAAAGGCGAGTTGCGTCGCTGCTGTAGGCGATCGCCAGGGGTACGGGATGCCCGTTAATCGACAGCTCCAGACTGGCTAAGATCTCTGGCTCTGTCGCCCGCATTTGCGACACCTGAATCTCCGCGAGATAATCTTCTTGGGCGGCCCGAATAGGCAAATCGACCGTCGAGGTGGTTACGGGCCCCGTCCAGCGGTGCGCTACGTCCGCATCAGAGAGCGAACAATTTCTGTATTGCCAGCCCAATCCCCGCAAGGGTTGGCAGAAGTTGTAAACGCATGTTTCGGTTGGGGGTGGGTTTTGTTGGCGGTAGCGGTCTTGGGAATGCCACTCCAAAAGCTGCTGGAGGGTCGAAAATTCTAGCACCTGACCAGCCGGGGGCGCGGTGAGCGAAAGGCGATCGCCATAGCGCTGCACCAGGTCTTGCTGCATCTGGTCAAACCGCGTTTGAAAAATGTCGCAGGCGTCGTCATACAGCGCCCGATCCAGCCAGAGCGTCTCTCGAATGCGCGTCAGCACCTCCGGCGCAATCTCGCTGATGGGCGTTTTGGATTTGGCCACGTTTTCGCGGCGGCTATTGATAATCGGCTTCCAGCCAAAAATATAAGACAGTAAAAACAGCGACTCTTGAAACCGCTCCAAAATGCCAGCATAGGCGCAAAGGTTAAGGCTCTTTTGGGCCAGCGCCAGGGACTGTTCTGGCTCAAAGCTGCTCAGGTCGTATTGCAGCAGACGGGCAATGTGATAGACCTGCACATTTTTTCCCAGATTGCCAGGGCCTTCGGCCGTGGCATATTCCTCCAAGGTCATCTGGCCGACCATTTCATAGTGCGGATCGTCGGGCGTGCGGCGGATGTATTCATAGTGCGAAATCACCCGCGACACCGGCTCTCGCAGCACCGTTACCTTCACCAGGTGTTTGCCCTCTAGCAGCTTGGGAATATTGACGAAACCCAGATGTCCACGAAATAGGCGATATTGCCGCAATTGCTCCGGCGTATAGTTCCGAATCTGGTTTGATAGGGTGGCGGGGCAGATGTCTGCACAGGCGAAATAGTCTTCTAGCAGGGTGCGAAAGGTCATTCCTGCCGTTTTGGGAATATGGCAGAAATAGAGTGTATCGTCAGGCTGCAAGTCGTATTGGGCGGGAAAATTTCTCATGAGTCACTAGGGCGATCGCCAGGACGCCCTCTGTCTACGCCTAAACTATACTGGAATCCCGACTCCCGATCTCGGCACTCGCTTGGCTATTCTCCATTCCAAGATTCCACTAGCCTAAAATAGCGGGCCGCGGACTTTTGCTGCTGCTGCCTCGACGGGTCTGATTTTTTTCCGCTTGCCAGATGCGGCGATATCGGCTGCTGCCGCTTCGGCGTAGGCTTCTGCGACTTTAGTCGATTCACCAATCATCTTGACGTGGTGATCTTGAATCCACAGTGCGCGATCGCAAATTTCGACCACGCTGGCCATCGAGTGGCTAACTAGCACCATCGTCACGCCGCTATTGCGAAATTCGGCCATTTTGTTCAAACACTTTTGCTGAAAGCGGATGTCGCCCACGCCCAGCACTTCGTCAATCAGCAAGATTTCGGGATCAAGGTGTGCCACCACTGAGAAACCCAGCCGCGCCATCATGCCGGTTGAGTAGATGCGAATGGGGCGATCGATAAACTCCCCTAGTTCAGCAAATTCAATGATCTCGTCCAGTTTAGACAGGACTTCGCGCCGAGTCAGCCCTAACAGCACGCCATTCAGCACAATATTTTCGCGCCCGTTCAGCTCTGGGTGAAAGCCCGTGCCCAGGGCCAGCAGCGGCGAAATCCGTCCGCGCACCACCACTCGCCCACTGCTGGGTTTCAGCACGCCAGCAATTAACCCCAGCGTGGTGCTTTTGCCAGCGCCGTTGTAGCCTACAATGCCAAACTTTTCACCTCGGTAAACCTCAAAGCTGATGTTATTGAGTGCTTCAAACTGCTGTCTGCGGAGTGCCTTGAGGTTGTGCGGAAAGTTGAACATCAGGTTCTTGATGCCCCGGATATGGTGATACATCGGGTAGGACTTGTAAACCTGATCGAAACTAATAACCGGCTCTCTCATGGGATATCCGCAGACGTGAACTGATGACACTCGCTGAGCTAACTCGCTGGATCTAACTCGCTGATTTAAAGCGAAAGCAAGTCTTAAAAACTAGTCTGTCAATGCATGATAATACTCTACTCCGAAGCGCTGCGGCATCCGGTAAGTCGGTGAAGTTATCTGCCTAGAAGCTTTTGGGGCGATCGCCCGGTTTTTCTGGCTGTTGCAGCACCGCCCATTCGTGTTTTACTGACATTTATGTTTTACGAACCTGCCGCGCCATTTTCACGCCATTTTACAGTCAGTCTGCGTGGGACTTGGGTTGACCTATGACCAAGCTAATTATCCAAATCCCTTGCTACAACGAGGAAAAGACACTGGGGCTGACGCTGTCGGAACTGCCGCGCCAGGTGCCGGGTGTGGATGTGGTGGAGTGGCTGATTATTAATGACGGCAGCCGCGATCGCACGGTAGAGGTCGCCAAAGCCTGCGGGGTCGATCACATTGTCAACTTCTCCACGAATCAGGGACTGGCAAAGGGCTTTATGGCGGGTCTGGAGGCTTGCCTGCGGGCGGGAGCCGACATTATTGTCAACACCGACGCAGACAACCAGTATTGTGCTGAAGACATTCCCCGGCTGATCCAGCCGATTTTGCACAAGCAGGCAGAAATCGTCGTCGGTGAGCGCCCCATCTGGAATACCAAACACTTTTCTACGACGAAGAAGCTGTTGCAAAACTTCGGCAGCTATGTCGTGCGGCTGGCGAGCAAGACCGACGTGCCCGATGCGCCCAGCGGCTTCCGCGCCTTTAGCCGCGAGGCAGCGATGCAGCTCAACGTGTTTAACAACTACACCTACACGCTAGAGACAATCATCCAGGCGGGACAAAAGGGTATGGCGATCGCCTCCGTGCCGATTCGCACCAACCCCCAAACCCGCAAATCGCGCCTGGTTCGCAGCATTCCGTCTTATGTATGGCGATCGGCTACGACGATTCTGCGAATTTTCATGCTCTATCGGCCGCTACGCTTTTTCCTGATGGCGGGCACGCTGCCGATGGGACTGGGCGCACTGCTGGGCCTGCGCTGGCTGCTACTGTATTGGTTTGATGACCCCACCCGCGCCCGTGCGCCGAGCCTGATTTTGGCAGCGGTGCTGGTGCTGATCGGGTTTCAGCTCTGGATGTTTGGGCTGATTGCCGATCTGATGGCGGCCAATCGTCGCCTGCTGGAGGAAAATCGACTGCGGCTGCGGCGAATTGAGTTGGAGGGAGGGAGTGATGAAGTAATGGAGTGATGGAATGTTGTGAGACTGTGTCAAGATGATTCGACGCTGAATTAAAGTAGATGCTATTAGACTCTCATCAGTCAAGATTATCTAGAAGTGCTTGAGCACTAAGCCAAGGCAGAAGAGATACTATTGAGACCCAAGAACTAAAGAGGTATTTATTCACAGCCAATGATTATTACTCGCATAATCTTAAGAAACTGGAGAAACTTTCGATCCGTAGACGTGAATTTGAGGGATCGTGTTTTTCTTGTTGGACCCAATGCTTCAGGCAAATCTAACTTCCTTGATTCGTTAAGATTTTTACGAGATCTTGCCAAAGATGGGGGAGGACTCCAGAAGGCTGTAAGAGATCGAGGTGGGCTGTCCAAAATCAGATGTCTTTATGCGAGAAGATATCCTGATGTTGAAATAGAAGTGCGTCTATCAGAGAATGAACTGATAGAGCCAACCTGGATATATAGTGTTGGGATTAAACAAAGAAAAGGAGGACAAAATGAACCTATTCTTTCCTATGAAAGGGTCTGGAAGGACGGCAAGCAGTTGATAAATCGCCCAGATTCCGAAGATAAAAAAGATGATCTTCGGCTAACTCAGACATATCTAGAGCAGATTAATGCAAACGCAGAATTTAGAGAGGTGTCAAAATTTCTTGAATCAGTTTTATATCTTCATTTGGTTCCCCAATTATTACGGTATCCCGAATCTTTTAGTGGCCCGGGAATTCAGGATGACCCTTTCGGACGAAACTTTTTGGAGCGCGTTATTAAGACACCGGAAAAGACTCGTCGCTCTCGTTTGAGGAAGATCGAAGATGCCTTAAGAATTGCAGTGCCTCAGTTAAAACAATTAACCGATGTAAAAGACGAAATGGGTATTCCTCATTTAGAGGCAGTTTATGAACATTGGAGGCCTGGAGCAGGTAAGCAGAGGGAAGATCAGTTTTCAGATGGAACATTGCGCTTGATTGGACTGCTGTGGTCCCTTCTCGAAAGCAATTCTTTATTGCTTCTTGAAGAACCTGAGCTATCTCTAAATTCTGGGATTACTGCTAAGTTGCCCTCTTTAATTTATCGTTTGCAGAAGCCTAAAAGAAGACAGGTCATGCTAAGCACTCATAGTGCTGATCTGCTATCTGATGAAGGTATTGGGGGTGAGGAAGTTTTACTGATGACGCCAACTTCTGAAGGTACAAAAGTTGAAGTGGCTTCTTCAATTCAGGAGATTAGTGACCTTCTGGAGGGCGGGCTTACTATTGCCGATGCAGCTCTACCTCGTGCTACTCCTTCGCAGGTTGAACAGTTGAGCTTACTCAAATGAGCGATATTCCCATTAATTTAGCAGTTGAGGATGATTTGAGCGAAGCAGTGTTGAGAGAAATACTTAAGCAGTCTCAACGCCCTTTTTCGATCGGAAATTGCCTGAAACGGAGAGGCTATGGCTATCTTAAAAAGAATCTTCGAGGTATCAACAACGCTGCAAAGGGTTCACCTTACTTGGTACTAACGGATTTAGACAGAAATGAATGTCCACTGGCTGTGCTTTCGGATTGGTTGCCTTATCCAAAACATCCAAATTTAATTTTTCGAGTTGCGGTTGTAGAAGTAGAGGCTTGGTTGCTGGCACATCGCAAAGCATTTGCAGATTTTTTGGGTATTTCCATAGATCTTATTCCACACGATATAGACTCTGAAACCGATCCCAAACGCTTGTTAATTGATTTAGCTAAGAGATCAAGAAAGCGAAATCTGCGTGATGCAATTGTGCCTCCCCAAGGCAGTACTGCAAAAATTGGACGAGATTACAATGGTCAACTTATTGAATTTGTCAACCAAAACTGGCAAGTAGCTGCTGCAAGAGATTGCTCTCGAAGTTTGGACAGAGCTATGAACGCAATCATCCATTTTGAACCTACTTGGTAAGTTCAGTACACGAAATGTGCAGAGTTCAGCATTTTTTGAAGATCTATTCTCTCTCACATCAAGTAGCAAAGATGCCTCGGTTTTAACCAGTGTTAATCATTAGTTGGTTTATTGCATCAGATAAATAGCAACGAAAATCTAGCGTTAATACTTCTCTACTAAGCCATTCCATCGCTTTATTACTTTTAAGCAATGCGTGACCTCTTCGCCCGTGAGGCGATCGCCCAAATTCCTAAGATTCTGACGTTGGGCGATCGCAATCCCCACAGCCCCACCTACGGCTGTTTCGATCGCAACTTCTGGCATTACAAAATCATCGACTTTCCCAGCGGCATGGCCCAGGAATTTGTGCTGCCGCTGGCGCTGGTCTACGAAACCGACGCGCCGGAGAATCCTTATTACCGACAGGCCGCTATCCGCGACTGGGTGGAGGCAGGTATCCTCTACGCCGCGAAAAGTGCCCACAAAGATGGGTCGTGCGACGACTATTTCCCGTTTGAGCGGGCGGGCGGCGCGGCGGCGTTTTCGCTGCTGGCGTTTGTCGAAAGCTATCGGCGGCTGGGGCTGCAAAACGACGAAATCATCCGATTTCTGGTGCGGCGAGCCGACTGGCTGGCGCATCACCAAGAGAGCGGCCGGCTAACCAACCACCAGGCACTCATCGTCCTGTGTCTGGAGCTTTTATCCCGAATGCTGAACACGTCCCACTGGGACAACGCCAAGGCGCAGCGGCTAGAGCAAGTCCTCTCCTGGCAGAGCACGGAAGGCTGGTTTCAAGAATACGAGGGCTGCGACCCCGGCTATCACACGCTGACGATTTCCTGCCTGGCGTGGCTGCATCGGCTAATTCCCGACATCTGCCTGAAGGAGTCGCTAGAAAAGGCGGTGGGGCTGGCGGCGCATTTCGTCCATCCCGACGGCTCCTTTGGTGGCGAATACACCAGCCGCAATACCTACAACTTCTTTCCCTACGGCTTTGAGCTAGCGGGGCAGTGGATGCCGGAGGCGCTGAGCGTGAACGATCGCTTTTTGCGCGGGCTGGCGAATGGCAAAGCCCCCTGCTATGCCGACGACCACATCATCGGCCACCATACCTGGAACTACCTGCTGGCGTGGCAAGATTTTGTGTCCCAGCGTCCAGCGGTGGACTATCGCCCCAAGGAAAGCCTGTGGCTGCCGGAGGCGAAGATTCTGGTCGATCGCCGGGGCGACACCGAGTTATACCTGGGGCTGAACAAGGGCGGCGTGTTCAAGCTGTTTCGGGGCGATCGCCTCCTGCTTTCCGACACGCAGTTCTCGCTCCAAGTGCGACAGGGGCGCAAGCTGAAAAACGCCGTGGCTCACCTCGTTGGCCGCTACGACATCCATCTGGAACCGGATGACATCACGATTCAGGGCAACCTCGGCTGGGCCAAGCAAAAGCAGATGACGCCGCTCAACCTGATGATTTTGCGGGTGGTGATGCTGACGGTGGGGCGCTTTTTCCCCAACCTGATTCGCAAGCTGCTGCAAAAAATGCTGATTGTGGGTAAAAAGCCCGCGCCGTTCCGCTTTTCTCGGCGGCTGCGCTGGGTTGGGCAGGGAGACACGGGCCGCTGGCATATCACCGACGAACTCCGCGCCGACGACTGGAAACCCGTGGTGAAAGCGGGCATCGGTGGCGACCAAACCTCGATCTATGTCGTCATGAGCCGCACGTTTCAGGCGGGGCAGCTCCAGCCCTGGCAAGACCTGACCGATCGGGTTGGGGCATTGCGGCCGGGCGAGTCGCTAGTGGTGGAACGGGAGATTTAGATTTCGTCGGAGATATTTTCAGGAGATAGGTTGCAGAATGCAGGGCGATCGCCTTGCTTTTGGCGTCGCTGCTGTGGGCGATTACATCAATGCGATCGCCTGCAAAGTTTTGAAGTGGCTATGGCAGATCGTCGTGCTCCTTACCGCTTTGAACTGGCTAGTTTGGCTGCTGTAGGACTGACGCAGTTGGATGATTTTTCGCGGGCGCAGCCCGCGAAAAATCATCCAGAATCTATAGAACTCGTTTCAACTGCGTAAGTCCTGTGCTGGTTCAAACAAAGCGCTGGTTCAAACAAAGCGCTGGTTCAAACAGCAAAGACTGCTGCACAGGTTTTCTGCACAGCAGCCCCAAAACTTGAACGGGCATCAGCTTTTCCTAAACAGCCCGCTCCAGGCTAGAGTCAGCCTGTGTTTTCACAATGCCTAGCGATTGGCGTAGCCCGTGAACGCTGCATCGATATATTGAGAATATTGAGACTGCACCCAGCCGCCATCGGCCAGCTCCACCCAATTGTTTTCACGACGGCCCGACAGAGTAACACGCTGCCCGTCATAGAGGGTGCTAGTTATGCGATAGCTACTGTCGGGGCCGGAGTGCACGTTGACCGATTGGTTAGCAGACCGGACGATGCCTTCGGGGCGGACTTCACGCGCCGCATAGAGAGGATCTTCTGCCACCGTCCGCGCAACGTTGTCGCGTCCTCGGAAGGCAGCTAGCAGCAGGGGAAACCCGACAATCGGCAGCAGCAGCCACCACCAGGGAAAGTTGCGGGCAGTGCCAGCCACATCCTCAAATGACACGCCGCCATCGGCAACGCTGTAATAGCAGGTTTGACGAGCCTCGGCTCCATCCTTCGTCACCGTCAACACCACTTTGGCATCCTTGCCAGGGCGATCGGACGCACCCGCTTCTACCACTTCTTTGAGCGCAAAGCCGTTTGACTCAGCGTTGCTCACGCAGGACTGAGTGGCAGTTTGCACCACAGCCGGATCTTGGGCGAATGCAGGAGCAGCCAGGATAGCACCAGTCAGCAAAACTGCAACGCCTGTAGAACGAGCGGTCAATGACTTTAATGACTTTAAACTTTTCATGGTTAAACAGCCTTAATTGGAATCAGTTAAAACGGGAAAACAAGCGGATCTAAATTCAGAAAACGCTTTACTTCAGCCGCTTCAGAACCTTGCAGGCATTATCTGAAACCCTCAAGTCACCAGACAGAAAATCGTTAAAACGAAAAACAAAACTCAAAAAAACAAAATTCAAAAATTATGTAAGTCGTTGCACCCCAGCCCACATTCATCCTTGCCTATCGGAGAGCAGTCGGATTACGCTCTGCAATCCGACTGGCAGGAATGTTCCGACTATTTGGCAGTGCCCGTTAGCGTCGATGCTAGCTCTACCACTTTGCTGAAACTGTCAATGTGATCCGCAATAGACTTGGCATCAAAGGTGCCCGCGCTGCCAATGCTGCTGGCGTCTTCAGCAATCTGTTTGATCGCCTTAGCAGCCTGGGAAACCACATCCTGAGAACCGAATACCTTCGTCTCGATCTGGGTCTTCAGTGCTTTGCCGGCCTCATCTGCAAAAGACTTGAGGTCAGACTGCAACTTGTCGGCTGCGGCTTTGGACGCATCCGCAACCGTATCAGACTCAGTAGACAGCGCATCCAGAGCAGCGGCAGACTCAGTTAGCTTAGTGCTGGATTTCACAAAGGTTTTGGACAGTTTTGCCTGCTCCGCAGAACCCTCAGGGGCGGCAGCCAAGCTATCTAAGGCAGTTTTCAGCTCAGTGGCAACTTTCTGTGCTTCCTTGAGGCTTTTAGGCAGGAGCTTGCTGACATCGGAAGCGTAGTCGTCAATTACTTCCTGAGTGTCGGAGAGGGTTTCGGAAAATGATTTGAGCTGTGAAAACAGAGTGGGTTCTGTAACCTTCGCCAGGACGGGAGTTGTCAGACCCAGGGGAGCGGCGATCGCCCCATCACCTGCTGCGGCAGAAACTAGCAGCAAAACTCCCGCAAGAAACCCAACTAGAACTCGATTGAAAAATGAGGACATAAAACTACAAGATCCCTTTAAACTCAACAGAGCTGACTGAGCAAAATCTAATCACAGAATGTAGACATGGCTCTATTAAGAAATTCAAAAGAACCTTAACAGATACCGTCCAATTGGCATCAAATTTGCCAATTGCAACCTGCCGGGCAAGCCCCAGGAAGCAATGTCCTAAAACATTCTGATGATAAAAGCCTTTTGAAATTAATAGATACAGCCACTAAGAAACTGAACCTTAAAACAGGCTCACGACTCTGCCAGACTCCGTAGAGTTGTTAAAATAGCTACCCTAACTTTACGGGTATTGTCAGCAAATCTTCAAAAAGACCTGATAGATGTGGGCTAAGGGAAACAGTTTTATGAGGTCAAGTCTTCTGTGCTACAAGGCGATGGAGGCTGAAACAGCCGACTTGATTTCTAATTCACTCATAACTGCTTAAATGGTTATTTTGAGATGCCGTAATTCTCTGGATATCCTGAGAATTTCAGAAGCGTTTTGGATGTTTGTCTGATGTTTGGACAAGCCACATCTCCTTAGGTTTGATGCACTTTTACGTGATCAGCTATCTGTAAGCATCTATACCTAAGTGCCGAACCTAAGTACCGATATGAGTACCTCAGTAGCGATATAAGTAATTTTCAGGATGAGCAATTCTTTGGCTCAGTATCAGGGCTAAGTTTCATGCCTGGTATTAGGTAGAGCGGTCTTTCAATCTAACGGTTGGCTGGATGATTGACTTGATGAAAAACATCTGACAAAGACGCTTGAAATTGACAAATTATTGACAAATAAAGGCTAAGGCTCTTTGCCTATGAGCGACAGATCTAGTAGACAACAGAGCTAGTTCATTGACAAAACAATTGATGCGGGCAGCTAGAAGCTGTGCCTGCCAGTGCAAAACTCACCGCAGTTGGCGATACGCTCCGCTCTCTGCCAGCTTTCCCAAAACCTCGATGTATAGCGGTGGACAGAATGGTTAGGACGAGCTTTAAACCAAAAAGCTTGATATGGCAAAGGCTTTAGATCTGCCCCCTGTTCCCGCCAGCGTTGTGGAGCAGCCTCTGCTTCTGGTGCCTGAAATGATTCCGAAATCCACGGGGACACAGCCGTTTGTCCAAAATCAAGGATTTGACTTGTGGGACAGGGGTCTGATCAATTTTGGGTCATCTTTCGCAGATGTAGCTTGCGAAAGATGACCCAATTGCATCGGTTCTATGGGGGGCGATTTTTGAGTCAGCCCCGCCTTTAATAAGCGCCGCTCTTGCCGAGCACGACCTCAAAAGTTTTCAGCAAGATTTTGAAGTCAAGCCACAGCGACCAGTTGGTAATGTAGGTCAGGTCGAGCTGTACGGCTTTTTCAAAGTCAGTGATGTCAGAGCGTCCTGAAACTTGCCATAGGCCGGTAATTCCTGGAAGAACTTCTTGCCGAATAAAGTGCCGATCGTGGAAGCGCTCCACATCCCGTTCTGGCAGCGGGCGCGGGCCCACAAAGCTCATTTCGCCCACCAGCACGTTGAACAGTTGAGGGAGTTCATCCAGGCTGTAGCGCCGCAAAAATTTGCCAATGCGGGTAATGCGGGGGTCGTCTTTCATTTTAAAGAGGACGCCGTCCTTCATCTCATTTTGGGCTTCCAAAATTGCCTGGAGCTGAGCAGCATTTTGCACCATCGTGCGGAATTTCCACACCTTAAACCGATTGCCGTGTAGCCCAACGCGGGTCTGTCGGAAGAAGATCGGGCCGGGAGAGTCGAGCCGAATCAGCAGGGCGATCGCTATGTAGACGGGCGAAAAAAACAGAATTGCCAGTGCTGCAAAGCAGAAGTCAAAGAATCGCTTGATCCAAAAGTCACTGCCAACCAGCACGGGTGCTTCTAG
>RFIF01000240.1 GCA_003695655.1 Cyanobacteria bacterium J069 | reverse complement strand
GCGCTGTATAGATCGAAATCACGGCCGTCAGCGCTTTCACCACGCCCGACAGCCAATAGTTGGGATGCCAGATTGTCCAAATATCCATCAAGTGCCCCATGCCGCAGGTGACAATAAACGCACCAAATAAGACGAAAATCCAGTTAAACGGCACGTCTTTGCGCTTGGCAATAAAATAAATCAGCAGAACGGGAATTGAGAAATAGGCGAGGGCGATCGCCCCGTTAGAAATGATGTGCAGCCAGACAAGCGGAGGCTGCCATAGATAACAGTGACCGTGAGGAATATAGCCCTGCGAACTAAAAAGCGTGTGCAGCACGTTCGTCATGATGTGGGGTTTAGATAATGCGGCAAGAGAGTCGGCCAGGATCGTTCCGTCCCAAGAGTCGTGAACACGAAATTAGTGGCAAACAGGGCAACACGCTAAACGCGATCTAAGCGTCTTTACACAAATTTTTTGAAGTTGTGCTAACTGAGAATGCCCATCTCAGTCTTTTGGTTAACAGTCATAGGACTTACGCAGTTGGATGATTGTTCGCGGGCGCAGCCCGTGAACAATCATCCAGAATCTATGCCCATATTGGCGCTCAAATTGGCGCTCAGAACCAAAGCTTAGAAAAGCTTAGAGGCGCAACGAGGCGCGATTATCGACGGGTTGATAGTTACCCTGTGCATCCAGCGCGCTAAAGCGATGAAGGAACTGGTGAACCGCAGGCGGCAGGTGGCTAAAGTCAAACCAGGCGTCGCCTTGGGCAATATCTGCCCAAAAATGGCGCAGGTGGGGGGCGATCGCCGTAGCTTCGTCATCCGCTAGTGCCAGGGGCGGCAACGTCAGCAGGCGGTGCATAAAGGAAAACGAGCGATCGCCCATCCAGTCGCGGGAATAGGTCTGCAAATCGTCCCAGCCGGGGACTGCTTGAATTTGGGTGGTTTCCACGTCTAGGTGCCACTGTCCACGGTCGTCTTGGGCTGCCGTTAGCACGCGATAGGGATGGGGATAGCTGACCAGGGAACCCGTCGTAATTTCGTAAATCTCGCCCCGCTGCGCCACATCCTGCACATGCAAATGCCCTGTGAAGATGAGCTTGACGCCCGCTGGCTCCAGCAGCGCCAGCAAATCGGCAGCATTGTGCAGCATATAGCGCTTGCCCATGCCGTGGCGTGCTTGACCCGGCAAGTGCTCCAGCACGTTGTGATGCACCATCACCAGCACCAGATCATCCCCCACTGCTGCCAGTGTCTTCGCCAGCCAGTGCAACTGCGCCTCGTCTAGCCAGCCCGCCGGGAGCTGTATGCCATCTGCATCAAAGGCGATCGAGTTTAGTCCAATGAGCCGCACGCCGGGCAAAATTTCGCAGGTGTAATAGGGCTGGGCGCTGGCATAGCCGAATGGTTCATAGATTTGGGGAAAATCGCGCAGTCCAATGGCGTGCTTGGCGGCATCGCGAGCAATGATGTCGTGGTTTCCCGGCACAACATACACCGGATAGGGCAATTGGGTCAGCCGCTGCACTAGCCACTGATGATTTTCCCACTCGCCATGCTGGGTCAGATCGCCCGGCAGCAGCAGAAAATCCAGATTGGCAGTAGCCAGCTCGGCCAGCCCTTGCTCTAGCGCCGGAACGCTGACTTCTACCAGATGAAACCGATGAGGATTGTCCCAAATGGTATGGGGTAGCGCGATATGGGGGTCACTGATGATGGCAAATCGAAAACGAGAAGTCATGGGTTAAAGCTGGGGGGCAGGGGTCTGGAATCAGGTCTGAAACCTTTGCTGGATTAGCATTGCGGCTGCCTTTGCTGGATTAGCATTGCGGCTGGGCATTGCGGCTGGGGCTGCGGCTGGGCATTGCGACTGGGCATTGCGGTTGGGTATTGCGGTTGGGCATTGTGGTTGGGCATTGTGGTTGGGCATTGCGGCTGGATGGCTGTCCGCACCAGGCTGTCGATCGCGATCACCTGCGATCGCCTTTTCTCTTCTATCCTAAGGGGTGGCACGGGGAGGGTTGATGAGATGATAAAAGGAGCGGCGAGCAAAATTCGCGCTTTCCCCACCCCCACCCCCTAACCCTCAACCCCTCATCTCTCATGGACGTGATTCCTGCGATTGACCTCCTCGACGGCCGCTGTGTGCGGCTTTATCAGGGCGACTATGCCCAATCGGAGGTGTTCCACGAAGATCCGGTGGTGGTGGCGCGGGAGTGGGCGGCGCAGGGCGCGACGCGGCTGCATTTGGTTGATCTCGACGGGGCGAAGGCCGGACATGTGGTAAACAGGGCGGTGATCGAGGCGATCGCCCAGGCAATTGACCTTCCTGTGGAGGTGGGCGGTGGCCTGCGCGATCGCCAGAGCGTGGCCGAGGTGCTGGCGCTGGGCGTGCGCTGGGCGATTCTGGGCACTGTGGCCGTAGAAAACCCCGATCTGGTGGCGCAGCTCTGTCAGGAGTTTCCGGGGCAAATCATCGTCGGCATTGATGCCCGCAACGGCAAAGTCGCCACCCGTGGCTGGCTGGAAACCTCAGCCGTGGACGCCGTTCCCCTAGCACAGCAGATGGCTGACCTGGGCGCAGCCGCCATCATCTACACCGACATCCACCGCGATGGCACCCTGCAAGGGCCCAACCGGGAAGCGCTGCGAGAATTGGCCAATGCTATCTCCATTCCCGTCATCGCTTCTGGCGGCATTAGCTCCACTAGCGACCTGACCGGGCTGCTAGCGCTGGAGCCGATCGGCGTCACCGGGGCGATCGTGGGGCGGGCCCTCTACACAGGCGCAGTGTCGCTGCGGGAGGCGGTGCGAGCGGTGGGCCAGGGGCGCTGGCAGGATGTGCCCCCCGATCTGGGTTCTTCTACATTTGCTTAATTGCGATTTGCCGAATTTCTATTTGCCGAATTTCTGTTTGCCAAGTTGCTGTTTGCTAAGTTGCTATTTGCCGAATCTCTATTTGCCGAATCTCTATTTGCCGAATCTCTATTTGCCGAATCTCTATTT
>RFIF01000239.1 GCA_003695655.1 Cyanobacteria bacterium J069 | reverse complement strand
GGCGGCAAGGGCGGCTTTGGCGGCGGCGGCGGCGGCACCACGTTGACCCTTACCAGTGCTGGCGGGCTGGGCGGTGGCAACGGCAATAGCAGCGGCGGCGGCGGTGGTGCGGGCATGGGCGGCGCCATCTTCATCCGCACAGGTTCTCTAACGCTGAACGATACGAAATTCTTAAATAACAGGGCAGACGGCGGGGCGGGGGCAGGCAGCAACGGTCAGGGACTCGGCGGCGCAGTCTTTGCGCTGAGTTCGCTGACCAACAGCAATGGTAATAACCTGGGAATGCCCACTAGCCTCCCCATTGTGACGGGCAACCGGCTGTTTGCTCAGGGCAACAGCGCCAGCAGTGACGACAATTCCCCGGCCAATAACGACAACTTCTTTGGCGTGGTGCTGTCGGCAGAGCTGCCAGGACAGCCTCCCCGCGTGTTTGCCATTGCTCGCATCGGAGCTGCAACGACCGCTGCGGCGACGGTGAGCTTTTCGGTGATTTTTAGTGAGCCAGTGACTGGCGTCGATACGACTGATTTCAGCCTGGTGACGACGGGAGTGACCGGCTCTAGCATTGCCAGCGTGGCAGGCAGCGATGGCAAGTTTACGGTGGTGGTGAATACGGGAACAGGCAGCGGCACGATTCGCCTGAATGTGCTGAATGACGGCTCCATTAAAGATCTGGAGAATGCCAGTCTGGCGGCGGGCGCAACGGGGGCGGCAGCCTTCACAGTGGATAGGATTGCGCCCACGGTAGATATTGTGGACGTTACCCCCGATCCGCGGGCTACGGCACTGGATGCGATCGCCATCCAGTTTAGCGAGGTGGTCAAAAACTTTGACCTGACGGATTTACAGCTTACCCGCAGCGGATCGGCGCTCGATCTGAGCGGAGCCACGCTTGCCACAGCCGATAACAAGACCTTTACCCTGGGCAATTTGAAACGCTTGACCAGCCGGGCCGGGGCTTATAACCTGACGCTGCGGGTCAGTAACATCACCGATTTTGCAGGGAATGCCCTGGCGGCGGCCGCCTTCGATACCTGGGAAATGACAGCCGATGACTTGGGCCCCGGCACCGAAGAATTTGTGCCGATTCCGACTGCGCCCAGCGGACAACTGGGAACGCCGGTGGTGTTTGCGCTGGGGCGGCGACCCAACAACCTGAAGGGCACCAACCGTGCAGACACGATTCGCGGCACCAACAAAAATGACCGAATCATCGGTCGCGGCGGCAATGACAAACTCACTGCGCGCAGGGGGAATGACCTGGTGAACGGAGCCGCTGGCAATGACAACCTGAAAGGGGGCGGCGGCAACGATCAGCTCGTGGGCGGCACAGGCAACGACACGCTGCGAGGACAAGCCGGAGACGACGTGCTGATTGGCGGCGCGGGGGCTGATCTGCTGATTGGCGGCGGTGGCAAGAATATGTTTGTGTTCAACAGTCTGGCAGAGGGCGTCGATACGATCGCCGATTTCAAGACCATCGACGTAATTGACCTGCGCGGCATCTTCCGACTGCCAGCCTTTGCCGCAGGTGGAACACCTTTCCAGCGGCTAAATGAGTATGTCAAGCTGTCGCAGGTGGGCAGCGCGACGCGCATCTTTGTGGACACAGACGGCAGTGGTGCTGGAAAGGATTTTGTGGCGATCGCCAGCCTCAACAACACCTTGACGACAGCCGTTACCTCCGCTAACTTCGTGATTTAGCAACAAGTTCACGGTTCTAACTCCAGCTCTAACGCCATAGAGTTCTCCTGAGGGGGCGGCATCGTCAGCCGCCCTTTTTTTGCCGCTTGCTCCAAGAGGTAAAGTGCTAGAGTTCAGAGTTACAGCGCTGGAAAGAAAGGTTAGGACAAACATCAAGCCGCAGAGCTTGATGCCGCTAGGGCTTCAGACCTAACCCCTGTTCGCGCTAGCGTTGCAGAGCAATATCCTTAACCCCTGCTATATAACCGTCACGAGCCATCCAGTGACTTGACCATCCAGAGCGACTGCGTAGCAAACCCCAAAGACTCATAAAGCTGGCGGGCGGGCTGATTGGTAGAAAACACATGCAGACCGATCTGGCGATCGCCCCTTTCTTTTGCCCAGTCCTCTGCCTGTCGCATCAGAGCCGACCCCACGCCCCGGCGACGATGCCCCGGCGCAACGTATAGCAAAAAAATATGGGCATGGCGATCGCCCCGCACCTGATCGACCGCACTACCCATCCACAAGCAGCCCACCGGGTCAGGAATGCGTAGCCCAGAATCCAGAGGACGATAGACCCACCAGAGGGGCGTCTCGCCAGAAAAATACTGCTCAACGGTCTTCGCTAGATGCGCGAATGACTCTTCTGGAAACAGCTCGCGATAGGTGCGCTGCATAAACTTCACTAGCAGCGCTTGATCGATTCCCGTGCTGCGGCAAACCTGATATCCAGGGCACAGGTCGATGAGGTGACTCACTGGCTCAACCCAAGCGCGCTATAGAGGGGCGATCGCCGCATCATCCGGCAGTCCATAGATCAGCACATCCAGCCGAGAAGTAGGATCTAGCGCCGTCAGGTCATCCAAAGCCCCTAGCCCCACCTGTTCCACATCTTCGATCGGAGCGGGAGCCGCCATATCGTCTGGCAGAAAAATCCGCGCACTCACTGCCACCAGCGCAAACACAAAAATCAACACCACCAGTAGCGGCGCGATATATTGACGAAAAAAGGACATTCCTTTACTTCCTCTCACAGATATACCAGAGCATTACCCCTGAACCGACTCTATTTCTATCCTATCGCTAGTGCCTATTGCGGGTGTCTGTGGGACTAGTTCCCCGTGCCCCATTTCAAGCGCTGAGCGGACTTTACCAAAACTCATTCCCGCCCGAAGCCTTCGCCTAACCCAACACACCCTCAGGCGCTAAATCTCAAAGGATGGCGGCGGAATCTGCATGGCCCGCGCCAGTTCGGCGGCCACTAGGGGACGCGAAAACTCTGGCGGCGGCAGCTTGCCTTGGCGCAGCATTTCGCGCACCTTGGTTCCCGATAGGTGGATTCGCTCTTCCGGCCCGCTGGGGCTGGTTTTGGTCGTCGCCATCTGGTTGGTGCGGGTGCAATAAAAGGCGTGTTCAAACTTCAGCGGCATAATGCCCAGCGCCAGCGGATCAAACTCGTCGAAAATGTACTGCGCGTCGTAGGTGCCGTAATAATCACCCACGCCCGCATGATCACGTCCCACGATGAAATGCGTACAGCCGTAATTCTTGCGCACCAGCGCGTGGAAGATAGCTTCCCGCGGCCCGGCATAGCGCATTGCCGCCGGGTTGATGGCCAAAATCACGCGGTCTTTCGGAAAGTAGTTCTCCAGCATGATTTCGTAGCAGTTCATCCGCACATCGGCGGGAATATCGTCTTCTTTGGTCGCGCCCACCAGCGGATGCAAAAACAGCCCGTCCACCACTTCCATCGCGCATTTAATAATGTATTCATGCGCCCGGTGAATGGGGTTGCGGGTTTGGAAGCCGACGATGGTTTTCCAGCCTTTGTCGCGAAACAGCACCCGCGACTCGGCCGGGTCAATTTGATAGGCGGGAAAGCGGGCGTTGGCATCGCGCTGAAGCAGCCAGATCGGCCCCGCCAAGTTCACCGGTCCCTGGCGATAAACCACGTTCACACCGGGATGCTTTTCTTCATTAGTGCGATAGACATGCAGCGCTTCGTGAACCTTGTCGTAGGTGTATTTCTGCGTCAGTTGCAGCACGCCGACAAATCGCCCCAGAGAGTCATCCAGCCGCACTAGCATTCCTTCTTTGAGCGGTTCTGCTTCGGCCTCCGTTACCGAGAGGGTGATGGGAATCGACCAGGGCAGCCCGTTTGCCAGGTGCATCTCGTCTACCACGCGCTGGTAGTCTGCTTGTTCCATGAAGCCCGTCAGGGGGCTAAAGCCGCCGATCGCAATCATTTCCAAATCTGATACAGCCCGCTCGTCGAGCTGGAGCCGGGGCAAAACCTCGGCTTTGTCCAAAAACTCTTGCCGCTGCTCTGGCGTGCAGATTCGGTTAATCAGCGTCCCGCCGTGGGCAGGAGCCGGATCGGGGAGATGAGTCATGGCTGCTTCAGGTTTTGTTTAGATTTGCTACAGCTTTCATCCTACCAGGGGAGGCGATCGCATTTTAAAGGCATAATCCTAACGCATTTTAAAGGCATAATCCTAACTGCCTAATGCAAGTGCCTCAATTTGCTGCCCTGTACACATCGTGCCTTCTAAAGACAAGAGCTTGTTTGGGGATGACTTGATCGGCTGAAGGCCTTCACCATACAATGGCTTCGACTATATCTTTTTAGGTTCACCCCACAAGCTATTTGCAAAAACTTCACTGGTTTTCACTTTTAGTGTTTGATAGGAAGCATAATGCTTTTTTTCTAAGTCACCATATGTGATCTCAATAGGATATGTGATCTCAATAGGAATTTCTGCGCCATACTCCAAAGAATTATCAATATCTATATTGCTGGTCATACCGAACGCATTAGAAATTTCTTGCCCATTCAGCAAAAGTGGAATCACTGCTTCATCTGAAAAGCAATCATAAGTCATGGATGTAAACTCTTGTCTTGCCTTTCTCCTTATAACTTTATCTAGGTGTACCTCGTCCGCATGAAGCTTTACATCCACTGCTGGGCGATTTCCAGCATTGCAAACCAGAAGATTATAAGCTGTCGAGACATTGCCAGAAGTATGGGTAACTATTCTTGCACATACAATAGGGCGATTAGTTGCCTGCCAGAAACGCTTGCTCTGTTTTAAAGCGAAAAAACTGATTAGAGAGGACACCAAACTAATCACAGTTCTGGGATCAAAAAGGAACTCAATACTCATAAGCGAGGAAGACTCATCAATTAATTACCTGATTATAATTTCTCTCCTTCAATCATGAGGCTGATTTTGACTGTTTATTTGTATTCGGGCATTGCCATAGTTGGCTTCATCAAAATCTAGAAAGATAAGGAGTGTTTGTCAAAGATGGAAAAGGGGAGAATGGAGGCATTTAGCGACGGCGTGATTGCAATCATTATCACCATCATGGTGCTGGAATTAAAAGTGCCTCATGGAGCCAGCTTTACTGAGCTTCGGCCTCTCATTCCCGTATTTCTGAGCTATGTCTTGAGCTTTATTTATCTCGGTATTTACTGGAATAATCATCACCACTTGATACAGGCAGTCCGAATCGTTAACGGCAATGTTTTATGGGCAAATTTGCATCTGCTGTTTTGGCTGTCGCTCATTCCCTTTGTGACGGGGTGGATGGGCGAAAATCATTTTACCTCCCTACCCGTTGCCTTTTATGGAATTGTTCTGATACTGTCGGCGATCGCCTATTACATTTTGACGCGCACTCTGATCGCTTGCGAGGGAGCAGATTCCAAGCTTGCCAGAGCCATTGGGAACGATTTCAAGGGAAAAATCTCAGTGGCTATTTATGCCGCAGCGATCCTGCTGTCATTTGTAAATGCGTGGTTCGCTTGCCTGCTTTACGTTTTGGTTGCCGTCCTGTGGCTTATTCCCGATCGACGCATTGAGAAAGTCGTTAGCTCCTAAAGCATTTGGCGCTTAACCTTTTCTTCTGGCAGGGCGATCGCCTTCCCATTTTGCTCTTCTGATGGCAACTGCGGCTCCTCGCTTTCCCCCAGCGCTTTGGTGATGCGGGCGAGACGGGCGGCGAGGGTGATGCTTTCCTGGGTGAGCAGCCCGATGACGTGGGTGGGCGCGTCGCGCTCGACGACGGGGATCTGGTGTAGACCACGGGTGCCCATGCGGGCGATCGCCTCCTTCACCGTTTCGTCGCTGTAGGCAAACAGGACGTGGGTCGTGCAAAGGCTGCGGATGGGCTGCTGGAGCAAGTCAGGGTCTGCTTCAGATTTGAGAATCAGGCGGTTTACGTCTCGCAGCGTCAAGATGCCGACCAGTTCCTCATCGCCGCTGATATAGTCCAGATTGTTGAGATAATCCAGATTGTTGAGGCTGCTCATGTTGTCCATGATCAGGGCACAGGTGGTGCGCTGGTCGATCAGGGTGCGGGCGGCTTGGTTGAGCGGCAGGTCGGCAGAGAGTTTAAGGGCGATCGGCTGCAACGCATCGACCACTAGCAGCGATGACGGGACGGAAATTCCGGCGATCGTCTCCTCAGGGGCTTCTTGCTGTTCGCCGTCAGAGTCCATCAGCTTGGTGGGTTGCAGCGTTTCCACCAGCCAGATGCTCAGGCCCACCGCCGACATCAGCGGCAGGATGATCCGGTAATCTTGCGTCAGCTCAAACAGCAGCAGGATCGCCGTGAGCGGAGCGCGGACGCTGCCCGCCAGCACGGCCGCCATCCCCACCATCGCATAGGCCGGCGGCGACGCCATGTAGGGATGCAGCACAGGCAGGGCGATCGCCAATGTCTTCCCATAGACCAGCCCCAGCGATGCCCCCAGAAACAGCGCTGGCGCAAACACGCCGCCCACAAAGCCGCTGCCAAAGCTAATCGCCGTCATCACCAGCTTTAGCCCCAGCAGCGCGATCACCATCCGCAGCGGAAACTGCACATCTTGCAGAATCGACTCGACCGTTTCATAACCCACGCCCAAGATCTGCGGAAACCACAGCGCCACTACGCCGACGGCAATGCCGCCTAGCAACGGATGCAGCGGGTTGGGAATTTTGGCCAGCCATTCAGTCCCCCGAATTTGTCCTTGAAAGACTTGTTGGGCGATCGCCGTGCTCTGGCGATAGAAAATCGACACCAGGCTCGCCAACGCGCCCAGCCCAATATACAGCGGCAGTTCCAGCAGGCTCCGCACTTCGTAAGCGGGTAGCGCAAAGGCCGGCTTTGCCCCCAGCCCAATCTGCGCGATCCACGCCGCCACCACCGCCGCCAGCAGCACCACGCTCGCCGACGACGGAGCAAACATGCTGCCCAGCACCACCTCCAGCG
>RFIF01000238.1 GCA_003695655.1 Cyanobacteria bacterium J069 | reverse complement strand
GTTCACCTCATAACCTTTGAGGAATCAGCCTTATCGCGCCCGCCCATCCAAACCAGGCTAGGGGCTGAAACTCCTCAGAAACCTAAATTTCGCCGATAATTGATGACCGCCCCTAGCAGGTTAGCGGTTGACGCTGGCACCCTGATTTCTCAACCGTTATGCCAGGTCGATTCCCAGGTAGGTTTTGCTCAGGAACTTGACCAAGCGCTTCACCTGAGACTGCGCCTGCGCCGAACTATCGGTAAAAGAGGTGCCCAAAATGCGGCCAAATTCATCATCGGACAGCGTTCCGGCTTGATGCTGCTGAAACGTATTGACGACCGTGATTAGCTCATCGGCAGAAAATTGGAAGCCGTGTTGCGCTGCGAAGGCCGCCACAACGGGAGCGCGATCGCCCGTCAAGGCGGCCGTTTCGTCCGGGTCTAGCTCTGTCTCGCTGCTGATGTTGCCGTCCCCTACGCCGAGCAGCGCCTCCAACTGTTGGCGCAGCGTCTCGTCGTCGGCCGTGCGATGCATAAATTCCAGCACAGTTGCAGTAGTCATGGGTCTAATGAAACTCAACTCGCCACATTAGCCCGAATCATAGCAAGGACTCATGGCTGTCCCACCTTGGCTTAATGAAAACTGAAGCTTGGGGTCGAGGGGCCGAAACTTCCGCGAGCCGGGTCACTGCGGTAGGCTGATAAGGAAAAATTAGCGCAAGGGGCATTTGTGGCAAATTCAGCACCCGCAGATTTGGCAGACATTCGGCTTTTGGTGGTGGATCTGGACGGTACGGTGGTCGGCGCGTCGAACCAAATTTCGCCACGGGTGAAGCAGGCAGTTCAGGCGGCCCAGGCGCAGGGTGTGGCAGTGGCGATCGCCACGGGCCGTATGTATCAGTCGGCTCGCCGCTTTCATGCCGATCTCGGCTCCCGGCTGCCGCTGATGACCTACCAGGGCGCGCTGATCAAAGACCCGGCTGATGACACGCTGCATCGCCACTGGCACCTGCCGAAACACTACACCCAACAACTGCTGGACTTTTACGAGCAGCCGTCGGTGCGAGAAGCGGTATCGGTGCACTTCTACATTGATGACCAGCTCTATGTTCGAGAAATCACCGCAGAAACCGAGGCCTATGCAGCGCGATCGAGCATCGAACCGATCGCCGTTGGTGATCTGCGTACCCTGCTGGATGCAGATGTGACAAAAATCCTGGCTCAGAGCAGCAACGTGCCGCTAATCGACGATCTGCTTGTAACCCTGCGGCAGCGCTATCTCCCCACCGAGCTATATCTCACCAAATCAGTTGATATCTTTCTGGAAGCGACCCATCCAGCGGTCAATAAGGGCAATGCAGTGCGTCATCTGGCAGAAGCAATGCTGGGGCTGAATGCCAGCCAGGTGATGGCGATCGGCGATAATTTTAACGATTTCGAGATGCTGCAATATGCGGGCGTGGGCGTGGCGATGGGCAATGCGCCCGAGGGCGTGCAGGCGATCGCCGACTGGGTCGCGCCCTCCGTTGAAGCCGATGGAGCAGCGATCGCCATCGAAAAATTTATCCTTGCCAAAAGCTAAAACGGAGAACCAGCCAGCAGGAACTCTGTAATGCTGAGGACTAAGAATGTTGAGGACTGAGTAAGCAACCCAAAGACTTAGAAACTTGACTAATTCCAGCTTCCGCTTGAAACGAATGGAAGCGAATCATTGAGAGGAGAGACTTGAGTATCCTCAAGAAATTCAAAAACTCAAGAAACTCAAAAAACTTTAGACTCAAAAAAACCTTAGCCTCTAAGTTAGAAGCCAGAGCTTAGAAATCAGGAAGGGCATCGGCGACTGACCGTGTTTCGTCTCGATGCCCTTGCTGGTTCGCTCCTCACACTAAAGAGAATATACCAGACCTTTCCGGTTCTTGTCAGCACCTAAGTGCCAATGATTAATAATTCCTATAATTGTCACAGCGTTTACCCTTTTTCTTCACAGCGCGGAAAGCGCCGCGATCGCCAGATGCTTTTCCAGTAAATAGCCCAGCGTTTGCTGAGTAGCCCGCACCAATCCTAACCGGGCTTGCGAGGTGCGGGGGGCGGCAGCGGCCACCGCGCCAAAGATCCGGCAGGCGGCATCGAACTGGTAGAACCGGCGGCTGAGCGCCAGCGCCAGCGGGGCTGCTTGGGCCGCAGTCAGTTGCGGGCTGATAGCATCGACGCAATTCAGCAGTTGCCCAATCAGGTCGCGTTCGGCAGGCTGCCCCACTCGCAGCGTTTGCTCATCTTGCAGCCAGGGCAGCAGAGCCGGCTCGGCGATCGCGCCCTGCGGACCACAGCGAATCAGGCCCACCCACTCTGCCAGCGCCAATAGGGAAACACAGCGGGCGTGGGCCGCCTGCATGGCAAAGCGATTGGCTTGGCTCAGACAGCCAGCGTTTGCATCAGGCAATGAAGCGGCGGAGCGGCGATCGCCTGTTGGGTCTGAGGCTGTGCCTGGTGTTGGGTCTGAGGCTGCGCCTGGTGTTGGGTCTGAGGCTGCGCCTGGTAATGTGGGCACCAGAGTAATCAGCGGACTGGGACTAGAAAACTGCTGCAACCAGCGGGCTAACGTGCGATCGCCCACTCGAATTTGCACCAACCCTCCCCACTCGACCCTCGCCGTGCTGTCTGCCCACGCAGCCGAGTCCGCCGAGGACTGCTGCCAGCTCTGAATCAACCCGTCGGCAAGTTGCTCAGCGGGCTGTCCGGTTTGGGCAGACAGGCGGAGGGCGATCGCCGAACTATAAACTATGCCAACGTCTGACGCCACGCGGCGCAGCCCGACTTGCTCATGCAGCCCATCCAGTTCTGGTGGCAGCGGCGAGGTTGACAGTTGCCCGGCGATCGCCTGTTGCCAGCAGGCTGCCAGTGCTGCCTCCAAGTGCGATCGCACGCTCCACATCTCACACCCGTCTCCGCACACTCGCCCTGATTCCCCTCCGTCCACACTCGCTTCATCCGCCCCCCATTTGCTGATTTGCCCAGCCTAATCTGGGTCTTGCTTATGGCGACGAGGAAATCGGCGATCGCTTGCGCCCGCCTGCGCCCGATACCACTGCTGCCACTCGGTCGTGCTGCGAATCGCCAGCCACAGCAGCAGCAGCGCAATCAGCCCACCCTGACGTGGAGCATCAAAGGCAAACAGCACCAGCGCCACGCAGAGAAAATCTTGCAAAAAAATCGCCCACAGCGGCAGCCCCCGCAGCCGATAAAACCAGCCCACCTGCACCAACTGAAACACCAGCGCCAGCAGCCCGCTAACCACCGCCACCACCGGCACCAACTGGCTGTCGGGCTGCATCATGCGCACCACGGCAACGCCAGCGATCGCCCCTACTACCGGGCTACAGGCCAGCTCCACAATCTGAAGCAATCGCTGCGCCAGGCGGTCTTTGGAAAACAGCAGCTCGATCAAAGACCAGCTCACCAGCACACCCAGCACCAGCGGCGGCGGCACCTGCGACAGCAGCGGCACAGACGACCAGAGCGACTCTCGCTGAAGCAGACCAATCAGCAGCAGCGGCAGCGCAATCCGCATCCCTGTTGCGGCTGAAATTGAAAGTACGGCCAGGACTTCAACCATAAGGAAATACTACAGATGGGAAGCCATCAGATGGGAAGCCATACGTCAATTATCTCGCAGTTGCACTGTGGTCAGAGGCGATCGCAAACATCGCAAGTATCGCAAATCCTGATCTCAAGCAGAGCCTGATCTTAAAGCGGAAGGCTGCTAGTAGAACCCTGCATGTCCTGGAAGCCTGCATGTCCTGGAACCTTGCATAACCCACCGCATGGACTACCCACTGTGTACTGCACGGCTCACTGCACAGGTAGTCATTAACCATCCTCAATCTAGTACGGCAGGGGCTGAACTGGAAGGCGATACTCTCCCCGCCATGAAAAAATTCCTGGATGACATCCGGTTCATAGCCCCCTATCCAGGAGAGTAAGTAAGCTGCCAAACGTCGCTACTTTGTATAAATTAAAACAATGGTGTACCTGTTCTGGGTTTTAAGAAGACGATTTTAGATGCTTATTTGAAGAGTGTTTAAAGACTATTTGAAGAGCCGTTAAAGAAGACCTGAATTACACAGAAATTTCGACTTCAGGATGCCCTCAAAAATTATTCAAGACATTAATATTGCAGACTGCAAATGATCCGGATAGGCTTTGGAGCAGAGATCTTGCGTTCTCGCCTGGTCTGTTAAACCCACATCAGATCATGCTTTAGAACAAACCGAACCTCAAGAATACTGATTTTTGGACTTTACTATTCCTTGTGAAAAACGAAGAGGATTCAAGAATCCGTACAAAGTTTCGATAAAGTTCCTGATTAGAGCTAGAAGCCTATCCGTAATTTGACTATGATTTCGAGCAATACCGTATAAAGCTCAGTGATTTTACATAGCGCTCGAGGCATACGTTTAGGCAATCCCCAATTTAAGGGGGACTTCAGTGTGACTTTGGAGCCAGTCAATCGCTTATGGGGCAGGCGATCGCTAGAGAGCAGATGACCTCAGCCCAAAGTGAGCGCTTACTCGAAAGAGTAGGCAAATAGTGGGCGAATAGTAGGCAGTTGTTGAGAGATTGATGCTCTCAGGTTTCTCTCAGATTTGGGTAACGCCCAACTTCTATGCCTTGTTTTTCTTTGTTGTTATGCCTGTCTTTTAAGACTGGAGGATAGTGTGAAAACTCCTGTAGTTGCGATTGGATTAGACGCTGCTGACCCAGCAATTCTTGAGGAGTGGATGGCTCAGGGGCACCTCAAAAATCTCAACCGAATCCGTCAGCAAGGGGCCTATGGCCGTCTGGAAAACATCGTGAACTACTGCGGTGTGCCGACCCCGGCTGCTTCAACCGAGCGGCTCTGGGCGATGACCTGGACTGGCTGTATGCCCGACCAGACTGGATTTTGGGGAACCTCTAAGTTTTATCCCGAGAGCTACGGTATTGATCGGGAAATGACGAAGGTGGGATGTGATTTTGAACAGCATCCTCCTTTCTATGCCCTGGGCAACGATTATCGAGTTTTTGTGCTTGACCCGCCAACATCGGGCTTGTCGAGTCAGGTAAACGGTCTTCAGGTCTTGGCATGGGGTGGGCATTATCCCTTCACGCCCAGCGTGTCTGTGCCTGCGGATCTGTTGCCTCAAATGATCCAGGAATATGGCGAAAATCCAGTGCTCTATAAAGATGACGGCATCTGGTGGGACAAGGCCTACGAAAAGTGGGTGCCTGGTGCCATTAAGCGTAGCGTGGAAACGCGGGCCCAGGTCTGCCGTGACTATCTCAAAAAGGAAGATTGGGACTTTTTCTTCGTCGGCTTTGGCGAAGCGCACACGGCGGGGCACGACCTCTGGTATACCCACTCCGACCACCCGGTGTATGAATACCACGGCAAACCTGCTGGCCCCCTGATGCTGGAAGCCTTTGAGGATATCGACCGGGCAGTGGGCGAAATTTTGGATGCGGCTCCAGAGAATGCTTATATTACGGTGTTTTCGCCTCATGGCATGGGGGCAAACTACACTGATTTATTGAGCATGGCGGTGCTGCCAGAGATGATGTATCGCTGGAACTTTGGCAAGGCGGCGATCGCCCCTGGCAACCCCGATGAAGCGCCTGGCAAGTTGATCAGCCACCCCCACCGCAAGTCCTGGATGGGTGAGATGTGGGCCCGCAATTATGAGGACAACCCCATCAAGCGAGCGCTGCGCCCCTGGTTACCCAGCCGCTTCCTGCGCGATCGCCTGAATGGGCTGGAGTCGCCCTATGTGCTGATGGATCAAGAAGCACCGCTGTTCTGGATGCCGGCTATGTGGTATCGCCCGCTGTGGTCGCAGATGCGGGCATTTGCTCTGCCCTACTTTGCCGATGGTCACATTCGCATCAACGTGCAGGGTCGTGAAGGCAATGGCATTGTGCCGCCTTCAGAATATGACGCGGTGTGCGAAGAAGTGATCGAAAAGATCTGGAAACTAAAGGATGCGCGGACAGGCAAGCCCATCGTCCGGCAAATCTCTCGCACTCGGCGCACGCCTTTTGAAGAAGGCAAACTCTCAGATGCCGACATCGTGGTGGTTTGGGAGGAAGTGATCACCGACGTGGTGGATAGCCCCGACTTTGGGCGGATTGGCCCGATCCCGCACTTCCGAGCCGGCGGACATCGCTCCAGAGGGTTCTTTATGGCACAGGGGCCGGGCATTGCGCCAAACACGACACTGAATCAAGGTCAGGCGCTAGACATTGCGCCCACGATCCTGAACCTGCTAGGTGCGCCAATTCCTGAGCGTTTGGATGGCAAGCCCATGCTTGAGTCGGGGGTGGTGCGCTCGGCAGCAGCGCGCTAGTCATTGGCAACTTGATTGCGTGAAGAAGGGGCTGCGGGAGCGAGATTGTCTCACCCGTAGCCCATCCGCACCCCACATGCGTCCCGTTGAATCGCGATCGCCCCTCCTGCTCCGGCCTGTTCCAGGTTTTGCAGATCTACCCCAGTTCTTGCTATGAATCCAGAAGTTTCGGTTATCATCCCCGCCTACAACACTGAAGCTTATATCGCGCGGGCGATCGCCTCAGTGCTCAATCAAACGCTTCGTAATGTTGAGGTGATAGTGGTGGACGATGCCTCCACCGACCACACGGCAAAGGTTGCCCAGCAGTTTCAGGATGAGCGGGTGCGCGTCTTTGTCAATCCTCGGAATCTGGGTGCGGCAGGCGCACGCAACCGTGCCTTAAAAGCTGCACGCGGCAACTGGATCGCAGTTCTAGATTCGGACGATTGGTATGCGCCAGAGCGATTAGAGCGACTGCTGCAAGTCGCCCAGGCAGAGCAAGCAGATATGGTCGCCGATGACCTTTATTACGTTCAAGATAGCGAAGAAACCCCGCTCAGCACGTTGATTAAGGGCAGTGGGTATGCAATTACTGACATTCGCCGCATTGATCCGGTCTTTTTTGTAGAAACAGATGTCTATGGGCAGCAAGGCTTGCACCTGGGGCTAAGCAAGCCGCTGATGCGCCGCAGTTTTTTACAAGAGCATGGCATCGAATATGACCTGTCGCTGCGTTTGGGGCAAGACTTCTGGCTATACATGAACTGCCTGATCAATGGCGCACGCTACTTTCTGGTGCCAGAGCCATATTATTACTATCGATTTCGCCCCAACTCTTTGGTGAAGCAAAGTAAGGTAGCTCGGTTGGAAGGATATTGCCGCGCTGCCGAAAGCTTTTTACGCCAGGATCAGGTGAAGTGTAATCCCCGATTAGTGCGATCGCTCTCCCACAACTTGACCGTCTTTAAACGCAATCGGGCCTATTACCGGGTGGTCGAGCCGCTCAAGCAGAAACAATATCTACAGTCAGTCTTGGCGATGATTCGCAACCCCTACTTTTTTGCCCATTTCGTCGGTCAAATTGGCAGCATTCTCAAGCGACGGTGGCACTATTACCTGCAAAAGAATGAACTTGCCTATGAAACTCGTCTTTCCAATCAATAGCCTTTTTATTAACATCAACCCAAAATGATTGAAATCAGAAATTCACATCCTTAGAAGAGGATTCATGCAAGTGCCCTACTGGTCTGATAGTCAATTTCCCAACAGTCCACCCTAAAGCGCCGAGCGAAGGAATGGACGATTAGATCGATTCCGTATATCAACACCGTTGATACGCATGTCGCGCTTCTTGCCAAAGGTTCTATCAAAACAGCCCTAAAAGAAGCGTCTCAGCTACGAGTCGGGTCTGATATACCCAGAAGAGGATTTCTATTAATGATGGGAAAACGACTGCTCGGAAATTCTTTCTCGATTTTTGCAACACGCTTGACTCAGAGTATAACAACATTTGCTCTGAGCGCGTTTATTGCCCGTATTTTAGGCGCTTATGAACTAGGGCAATACCTGCTGGCTTTTGGATACTACTTCATCTTTATGAGCCTTGCCTCGCAAGGATTTAAAGTGCTGTTTACGCGGGAGCTATCTCGCAATCCAGAGCAAACGCCGACCTATCTCGTTAGTGGAACACTGCTGCAAATTTTATTCAGCACTATTGCGTACATCGCTTTAGTTGTCACCATTTATTTACTGCCTTACCAAGACGACACAACTGTAGTGTGCTACGTCATGGGGCTAGCTATTTTTCCATTTTCCCTATCAAATATTACAGAGTCCATCTTCCAATCCAAAGAGAAGATGTACCTGATTACTTTGAGTACGGTGCCGATCTATATTCTGCGACTGCCTCTGATGGTTTGGGTGATGCAGAGTGGCTATGGCGTCATCGGTCTGTGTATGACCATGGTGTTCTCAGAGTTGCTGATTCTGCTGGTGCAGTGGGCGATTCTGTTGCAATCTGTGATACCTGTCTGGACGGTGGATCGACGCTTTATTCGCACATCTATCCAGTCTGTGCGAACCTTTGTGGCGATCGAAGGCGTTTCGGTTGTCAATGGTCGGATGCAGATTTTGATTCTTTCCCTATTGGGCGGAGAGATTGTTGTCGGGCTTTACGGAGCCATCATGCAGCTTATGCAGCCCTTTGACATCCTTTCGACAAGCCTGACTGTAGGTGTCTTCCCGAGCATGTCAAAGGCAGTTGATTTGGGGCGTCGCAAGCAGCGACAACTCGCTGAAACTAGTATTGAAATGCTTTTAATGGTGTCTTTGCCGCTGGTTATGGCTCTAATCTTTTTTGGCAGAGAGCTATTGGATGTAGTCTATTACAGACCCGATTTTGGCAGTGCAGCGCTGCCCCTTGCTATTGTCTCACTTGGACTAATTGCGTCATCCTTTATTCGTCCTTTGAGCTATCTTTTGGTGGCAAATCATCTTGAGCATATCAATATGCGTGAGGTGATTGTAACCACAGTTTTGACTGGCATCACAGGCGTTATCTTGATTTCGCAGTTTCAGCTAATGGGAGCCGCCGTTTGTGTTCTAATGATGCGGTTTATTAGTTTGGGTCAATATGTTTATGGAGTGTCTTTCAATTTATTTTCAATTCGATTTTGGAAATCTATTCGGCGTCCACTTTTAGTTACTGGACAGATGACTCTGGTGTTCTGGATTTTGGAAAACAGCACTCAGGACATCTTTGTGATTACCGCAATTTCGACCGTTATCTACGGACTGCTGGTGGGTACGCTGGTTGCGTTTCAGGCAGGGGGTTTTAGGGTTGTCTACACTAAGCTTTTGCAGCGATAGGCGGAATCATTTATGAAGGTAGTGTTACTGCATTTTTGCTTTACGGAATATACAGTTGAACTGGCAAATGGACTGGCAAATTATGCTGATGTGACGCTGATTCAGCCAGAGAAACTGAAGGCTGATTGTCAGCAGGTGCTTGATCCGCGGGTTCAGGTGCGTAATTTTGCAAAGCCTCGCATTCGCGATCCGCGCAATGTATTGGCGATGGCGGAGATGATGCGTCTGATTCGCGAGGCGCAGCCGGATGTGTTGCATGTGCAGGAAACCAATGATTTTTGGTATGACCTGACGCTGCTGTTCAACAAAATGCCGCCGCTGGTAACGACGATTCATGATGTGTTTCGGCATCCGGGCGATCGCGACAATGTGCCGGGTTCTGAGTATACACGCCGAATTGCCTTCTACAAGTCGCAAGCGCTAATTGTCCACGCCAACCCGCTGAAGCAGGCACTGGTGCAGCAATTCCGCGTGCCGGGCGATCGCATCTCAGTCTTGCCACATGGAGAAATCGGCACTTTCTTTCAGAAGTGGTCGGAGGGCGTACATCTCCCCCGCGAACCGCATACACTCCTGTTTTTTGGACGCATCTGGCCCTACAAAGGGTTGCAGTATTTAGTTAAAGCGCTGCCCCTGGTGGCCGAGCGCTTCCCTGATGTGCGGCTGATCGTCGCAGGGCGCGGCCAGAATTTGGAGCAATATTTCCCCGATGGATACGATCCGCGCCAGTTTGAAATTTTGAATGAGTTTATTCCCCTGAAGGCAGTGGCTGGGCTGTTTGAGCGCAGCACGGTAGCAGTATTGCCCTACATTGAGTCGTCGCAGAGCGGGGTGGCTGCCGTCGCTTACACGCTGGGGACACCAGTCATTGCGTCCAACGTGGGTGGGCTGGCGGAGATGGTCAACGATGAGCAGGATGGACTGCTGGTGCCGCCTGGCGATGTCCGGGCGCTGGCAGACGCCATTATTCGCCTGTTGGGCGATCGCGAGTTGCAGCAGCGTCTATCGGCGGCCGGGCTAGCCCGCTGCCAGACCGACCTGAACTGGTCAAACATTGCGGCCCAAACCGTAGAGATTTATCAACGGGCGATCGCCAGGGCCCAGCGCTAAGCCACAGCCCATCTTCCGTCCAAAAATCTTGCTAAATGCATCCCGCTCGAAATGCATCCCGCTCGCAATTCAAGACGTTCCTCTTGCCTACGCGCTTTTAGTTCTTCTTATTCACAAAATCTAACCTTCTGCTAAAACTATGGCTCGCTCTCGTACCCAGACTGCCCCTCGCTGGCGGGCAGCAACTAAATCGATTCCTCGCTGGCTGATTGCCCTGGCGCTGGCGCTTATTTTCCTATTTTTCAGCGCAACGGTCGCCTATTCCGCCTACAAAGCTCACCGTCGCCGCCCGCCCGACCAGGTTCACCTGGCCTGGGTCAAAGATCCGGCAACCACCATGACCGTATCTTGGCGCACCTATCGCAGCGATACGCCGTCCTATGTGCGCTATCGACTGAAGGGTGCTGAAACATGGCAAGAGTGGGTCGGTGTACATCGCCCGTCGGGTGCGAGCGGCATGTTACACGAAGTGACCATTGAAGACTTATCGCCAGACACGGAATATGAGTACCGCGTGAAGGGTGATTACTTCTCAGTTTGGAGCGAAACTCATAGCTTCCACACGGCTCCGGCGGGGGCTAGCGAGTTTGACGTGGTCTACGTGGCGGATACGGGACTGGCAGGACGGAAAGACGGCCTATCTGCTGGCACTCAGCAGATCATTGATGAAATTGCCGAAATGAAACCATTGCTGGTGCTGGGCGGCGGCGATTATGCCTATTTCGATAGCGACAAGCGATACAAACCGCTTGATCGGGCGATCGACGCCTGGTTCAACCAAATGATGCCCGTTGCGACTCAATCACCGCTGATGCCGACCTATGGCAACCATGAGGCACTGCTACAAGAGAGCGTTGATCTCTGGTCGCAGCGGTTTCCCACGCCGGCAGGGTTTGACCACAACCTAAATTACTCCTTCGACGTCGGCGATGTGCATTTCATCTCGCTGTTCACCATCTTTGAAGAACAGGGAATTTCGAGTGCTACTTTGAAATGGCTAGAGGCAGATATTCAGGCAGCTCAGGCTGCCGGGAAGCAGTGGATTATCCCGTTTACCCATGTGTCGGCGTTTGCTGAAGGGAAAAGCCACCCCTCAAACCTGGCCCTGCGGGCGCAGCTCGGGCCGCTGTTTGAAAAGTACGGCATTAAGCTAGTGATTTCAGCACATGATCAGGCCTATGAGCGCACCTATCCGCTGGTGGATGTGCCCCAGTCGATGACGGCGACCTCAACCTCGAAATCTTGCTACACCCTGGAGGACGGGGTGACTTGGGTGAAGACGAGTCCCGGTGGCAAGATGAGCAGCAAAGGTGGGAATTTTTCAGTGTTTAGCAGCGAGGTTGCGCCCCGCTGGACGGTCTACCGAAACAACACGATGCATGTGTTTACGCAGCTCCACTTTACGCCCGACCGCCGATTGCAGGTCAAAACCTATGGTTTGAAAGGGGATGGCAAGCCCGCCGCCGTGATCGATGCATTTGAATATACGGCTGGCAATTGTGGTGCCTAGGGCGTGCTTTAAAGGCTCTTTGATCCCTCCTGGCCACCTTTAGAAAAGGGGGACTGCCGGAGCAGTTCGGCAGTCCCCCTTGTTTCTAGCCGGGCGGCATGTAAGCGCGGGGATTTAGAGGATGTAGGACTTACGCAGTTGGATGATTTTTCACGGTCTGCGCCCGCGAAAAATCATCCAACTGCGTAAGTCCTAAGAAGATCGCTTTGGAAAAAACTGAAGTTGAGACTGCAAGCTGTCTCGTATAAACGTTGTATTGGTCGCAATCACCATAGCGAACGGCTGATTTCCCGATAGGACTGCCAGCAACTGAGATTGCAACTCGCCCTGCCAGCTTTGCACATCGTGAAAGATCAGAATCGGCTGCAACCCAAACTTGCGAGCTTTCTCTGCCCATTGCGTCACCAGATGTCGATAGGGGTAGACAATCAGCAATCCCTGAAGCGGTTTTTCCTGTTGGGCGCTTTTATGGTGCAGCTCTGCGGCGATCGCCAGCGCCGTAATCGTCTTGCCGCTGCCCGTCGCCATCTTCAGCGTGCCCTGTCTCCGATTGGCAAACCAGTTGGCGATCGCCTGCTGTTGATAGAAGCGTAACTGTAATCCGGAGGGAGTGGCAGGATGGAACGATGGAACACTTGCCGGAACGTTAGATGGAGTATCAGGCGGAGTTTTAGATGGAGCATTGGATGGATTTCTGGATGAAACGCCGGATGAAATCTTAGACGGAACGCTAGACAGAACGCTACATGGAACGTCAGAGGATACATCAGGCGGAACAACAGATAGAACGTTAGAGGATGTGCCAGAGAATGCGCCAGAAACGGCACAACCCCGTGAGGCGCATGACTTCTGATCACCGATGCTTCCGCTTTGGGAAACTGTGTCGGGCACAGACGCAGCAGAGAGCGCCGCGCTGCCTCTGAAAAGTCCAAAATTTCCAGAGTTGGCGTCTGGCTTTGCCAAAGTCGCTGGAAGTCCTCTAGCTTCTCGGCAATGCGCTCGTCATCTCCAGATCGCTATGAGCAAAAATATCAATAGTCCTTACAGCAAAACCGTTCAGCGTTAGCCGACAGAAATTGCGGGTTTGCTAAACAATAAAGAAATTATTCAGCCATGCCGCCAATGACAACGCTATCTCGACGTCATCTCAACGCCATCTCCTGAGCAATCGTTTTATCTTGAAAGAAATTCTTGAAGCCCCGATCAGGTGACTGCTTCACATCCGCTGTCAGATTCGGATTAGGTGTCAGATTAGGTGTCAGAATCCGCCGCCAACTTTGTCGATGCAACGCGCCTGCTGATGGGCTTACAGCAGGTGAGTCTGCTGGTGCAAAGTTTTGGCGATTGCCAGGAACCGGAAGACATCGTGCGGCGCACCACCGATGGACTGGTAGAGACGTTTGATTGTGCCTTTGCCCGCATCTGGCTAATGGAGTCGGATGGCAAATCGCTGCGACTGGTGGCTTCGTCGGGGCTGTATACGCGCATCGACGGTTCCTTTGCACGGGTTCCCGTGGGCGCATTCAAAGTCGGCAAAATCGCCCAAAACCGGATTCCATTTTTAAGCAACAACCTGCCCAACGAAGCCTGGGTGAAAGACCGCGACTGGGCGATCGCCAACCAGATTACAGGCTTTGCTGGCTATCCGCTGGCTATCGGCGATCGCGTGATTGGCGTGCTGGCTGTATTTAGTCATCGGCCGCTGTCGCCAGAATTTTTAGAGGTGCTGCAAAGCCTCTGCACAACGCTGGCGGTGATGCTTGAGTCTGGGCTGCGACGACAGCAGGCAGGACAGGCGATTGCCACGCTCCGCCCCCACGCCACTGCGCCGCTCCTGTCAGAGCAAATCGCCCAATGGCTGCCACCGACGCGGCTCAGTCTGGTAGGTACGGAGCGTGGGCTGTCTCCGGCGATCGCCTGTCTGTTTTTGCGGCTCACCGAAACACTAAGCAGCTTGTCTTGCACCTATTGCCGCCTCAGCTATGCCGCAAACCAGGTCATGCTAGAAGCGATGATCGCGCCGCCCCCCGCCGAAGCTGCTCGTCTGTCCGCCTGGAGCACGTCCGTCTTTGGCGAACTGCACCTAGCGGCGACCTGCCTGGGGGGCACGCTGCAAACTCGCCCCAACCCCTCGCAAAACGTGCTGCAAGTTGTGCTGCAACTGCCAGATCGGGCAACCTTGGCGGGGCCAATGCTGCGGGTGGTCTGCACTGCGCCAGCTCTGCAACTTGCCTGGGTGCAACTGGTCTACCTGGCCGGATTGCAGGTGAGCAGCACCGGGGATGCAGATCTACTCCTGTTGACGGATGACCCAGCCGAAGCGGCCAGCGCCAGCCGCGTGCTCTGGCTCCAAACCTGCCCCCAGCCCCTTGGTCGCCCTGCCCCTAGCCGCAATGTTCTCGATCACATTCTCGGCTACATTGACCTCACAACCTCCCCCGCCCAACTGCGCCAAGCGGTAGAAACTGTGCTGGCAGGCAAACCCTGGCCCTCCACCCTGAGCGACGAGCAAAAGACCCTGTCTGACCGAGAGCATGAAATCTTGACGCTGCTGGCACAGGGACTGCGCGATCGCGACATTGCCGACCGCCTGATCATCAGCGAAAGCACTGTCAAGTTTCATCTCAACAATGTGCTGTCCAAGCTCCAGGTGCAGACGCGCTATCAGGCGATCTATCAAGCCACCCGCTACGGCTGGATTTAGCTGGATTGAGCTGAATTTAGCTGGATTTAGCTGGATTTAGCTGGATTGAGCAGACATGTTGCCGTCAGCAGATTGCGACCAGCAGGTTGCGGCCAGCAGACGGGCAGACTGGTTTGTGTCACTCCAGACACTACTCCTCGATCGCATCCTGGGTCACAATGATCAAAATCCAATGATGACTGCTGCTTCGACGTTCCATGAATTTTGTCGAACCTCTGTCCTGCTCCGAACTCTCCGCCAGCGAGTCAGACGTGCTATATCCACAGCCGTTTTGCCCAGAGGCGATCGCCCCCCGAACCCGCACCGCATTCGATTGGGTGATCAATTTGATGGCGATCGCCCTGGTTGCCGCCGTGCTCCTCAGTGCCCTGCTGCAATTCTTGTTTTTGGCGCTGGGTCTGGTCTTCCTGGCCGCCATTCTATACGGACTCTATCGTCTGAGCTGCCAGCTTCACCAAACCGTTGCCGCAAAGCCACCCCAACAAGACGCCAGCCTCCGCCAGCCTTGTAACGTAGGACAGAATGACTAAGCGCCACATCGCCAGCGCTTCAGTTCCGTCTTCCTTGTCTTGAACCCACTAATCTCCCACCCAGCAATGCAGCACCAGCAAATTCTCCGCATCCCCACTCGCGGCAAAACGCTGCAAAAAGTGACGACTCAAGTGGCACAAGTCGTTGCGGAGTCAGGCGTTCGCACCGGGCTGTGTAACCTGTTTTTGCGCCACACTTCCGCCAGCCTCATCATCCAGGAAAACGCCGACCCCGACGTGCTGGGGGATTTAGAAACTTTTCTTGCCAAGCTAGTGCCCGAAGGCTATCAATATGTCCACAGCGCCGAAGGGCCAGACGACATGCCCGCCCACATCCGCACCGTGCTGACCCACACCTCCGAGCAAATCCCGGTGGGCAATGGCCGGCTACTGCTGGGCACCTGGCAGGGCATCTATCTCTGGGAACACCGCCGCGTGAGCCATACGCGGGAGCTGGTGGTGCATGTGTGGGGTGAGTGAGGGGAGGGAGAGGGGGAGAGGGGG
>RFIF01000237.1 GCA_003695655.1 Cyanobacteria bacterium J069 | reverse complement strand
TTGCTGCCTGCCTGTTGGGTCAGGGGTTAGGGGTTAGGGGTCAGGGGTTAGGGGTTAGGGAAGGTGGTGATGCCCAGAGGTGGTGATGCCCAGAGGTGGTAATGGTCAGGGACATATCTAAAACCTGAAACCTGCCCCCTGAAACCTGACCCCTGAAACCTACCTCACCCTGCCTACACCTCCAGCTCAATCACCACTGGGCAATGGTCAGAGGCTTTGGGATAGCTGCCGCCGACGCCGTTGAAGCGGTGGACTGCCGTGCGAGCAGCGCGTTTGGGCAGGCCGCGCCGCTCGATGTAGGGGAGCGCCTGAGGATTTGCCTCGGCGAGCGATCGCGACAGGAGAATAAAATCGAGCGGGTTGTATTCTTCGCCTCGCGCAAAAAAATGTGTCCAGCGCTGATCCGGACGCAGGCGCTCCACTACGTTTTCTAGCCAGGGCTGGTTGAGCAGCGGCTCCAGCCCCAGTGACGGCGCGTAGTCGTTAAAATCGCCCAAAATCACCCAATTCGCCGCACCTGGATCATCCCCAAACCGCTCATGCAAAATTTCTACCACGCGCTGGGTCTGCACCTTGCGAACCCACATCGTCTCCTCGCGTCCTTCGTGCATCGACTTGAAATGGTTGACGAAGACCGTCAGCGGTTTGCCATCGGGTAGCTCGATCTCGACTTCCAGGCAATCGCGGGAAAAAATCAATTGTCCATTGGGGGCACGATCGAACTGATGCGTGCGAATGGTGCGAAAAGGAAAGCGGCTGAGCAAGCCCACGTCAATCAGGCGGCGATCGTTGCCGTCGATCACCAGCTTGTAGGGATAGTCGGGCATCAGCGAACGAAACTGGCGGACAAACTGCTTTAGCGTATCCATGCCCTCGACTTCTTGCAGCCCCAAAATGTCAGCTCGCAGCGCCCCCATCGCTTCCGCCGTGATCCGCTCTTTGCCATTTGAAAACGGAATGCACCGAGTCACGCTGGCAGTCCACTTTTCGGGCAGATCGTTGGTGGGAAGATCGTCTTTGAACTGAAACCGGGCGAACAGATTTTCAGCATTGAACGTTCCGATGCGGACACGCATGAGCAAACCAAAAACCTAACCCTGAAGCCATTGCAGCATCGAAGGGACACAGAAGCATCCTCTCATAATCTCGATTGAGATGAGATGCCGCAGATCACTTCTAATACTCTATAGGCAAAATCTCAGATAAAATCCTGGCGGTTGGCTACAAGCTCCTACAGAGAGGCTATGCCAACGATTTTGTTATGCCGCCGCATTCGGCTTTACAGTCTCGCAAAGAATTACCCTCACTGCAAATTGCCCTCACCGCTTTTAAGCGTCAATCTCAATGTTTTCATAGAGGGCAATAATTTCGATTTGAGCTTCAAATGCACTCAAGGACAATGTGACATTCGGATCATCATATTCTGATAGTAGCCATTGATTAGCAGCGGTTTTGACGTAGTGTTCTACGTGGATTTGGTACTGATCAATTAGGAGATATTCGCGGAAGCTTTCAATGGTGCGGTAAGCAGAAAACTTTTCGCCGTGGTCGTAATCTTGGGTTGATTTGGATAGCACTTCAGCAATGAAGCAGGGATTGGTCACGGTGTCGGTACGTCCGGTTTGAAGCTGTAGGGGTTTTTCGACAACCATCAGATCGGGATAGGTGTAAAGATTGCGATTTCCCTTCGGGGAGGCTCCGCCACCGGGAATCCATAGGCGTTGATCGGCTCCGAAAATCCGGTAGGGCTTTCCTCGCAAAGCAGATTTGAGCAGGGTTGCCAGATTAATTGCTATTTCATTGTGGTCAGGTGTGCCTCCCGTCATGAGTCGAATTTCTCCGTTTACATATTCATGGCGTTCCTCCGAAGCCGTTTCAAATTCCAGATATTCTTCACGGGTATAGGTGCGTTCTTCAAGTGCCTGTGTCATGGTGCGACTTCAACTTTTAAATCTTGAGTTGCTAAATCAAATAGTCCGTTCAGCACACAAAATAGTTTTTCTAAATCGGTGATGGTATAACTAGCTGAATTTTTTGTAAAAATCTGATTGTGTAAACGTCCAAATTCCCATAGTTTGCCATCCGTAACAATGCCATAAACAGGGCGGGAATGGGAATTGAGGCGATCTGCCGCCACAAGTTCGGCAAGACATTGTCCCCAGCCTTGTTCAAAGTCATTGCGCTTGGCTTCCACCATAAGTACAAGGGGGGATTCCAAAATCGTTTTACCCAAACTAGATTTTTGAGACAGCATATAGTCGGGTGTGCCGCATAGTGTTCCATCCACAGTGAATGATTTTTGTACCCAGAGTGCCGCTTTATCGGCATAACGCTTATAAACTTCTCTGATGACTGGAAAGATCACCAATTCACATCGAGCGGCTTCGGAGGAAAAAGCATCCATTACCGTTAGGTTAAAGTCAAATTCATTCAGAAATAGGGCTGGAATGTCAATCCATAATTCCGGCACAACGTCTGCTTCTTGATAACGAATTTGAAATTCTTGCTGTACCTGCGCTAGGCTCTTGTAGTCACTAAATGCCATAAAGTCTCTCCTAATTTGAAGACTGATACTCGACGGTATCGGGCATCTGCTGAATGATTTCCATCGTGCGAACGCTGACGGTGCAGACTCGCTATAGCAAGTCGATGACATGTTCTTTGTAGTCGGCAAAGCCGCTCAAAAGCATTACGAATGCTGGTTTCCTTCTTGGAACCACCATAGCGAATGATTTTTTCGACCTCCGTCTGGTACTGTGTCACCAGCAATCTGGACATACTATGACTCCCGGAACCATGAAATCTGGGTCAAGCGAGGACTAAAGCTCAGTATTCCCACTTAACCTCAATTCTGGCTCACTTTTTTTGGGGATAGCAGAGGGCTGTTTTAGCCAGAAATGGCATTAGCCCAGTCCTTGGCCCAGGTGAGGTTTTGCTGCACGCGCTCTGGATTGGCGGCTTCGGAGTAGAGGCGCAGCACGGGTTCTGTGCCGCTAAAGCGGATCAGCAGCCAGCTTTGATCGGCCAGGCGAAACTTGTAGCCGTCGATATCCAGCACGCTCAGCACCGACTGGCCGGCGATGTCCTGGGGCGGCTGGGTTTTGAGCTGGTTTAACAGGCGCGATCGCACGTCCATGTTAGCCAGGGGCAGATCGATGCGGTCGTAAGCCGAGGTAAAGCCCGTTTGCGCTTGCAGCGCAGCGTATTGGTCGCTCAAATCCAGGTCGCCATCCACCACTGCTTCCAGCACATACAGCGCCGACAGCAGCGCGTCGCGTTCGGGAATGTGGCTGCCGTAGCCGATGCCGCCCGATTCTTCGCCGCCCAAAAACACCTGACTTTCCAACATGCGATCGGCAATGTATTTGTAGCCAATTGCGGTTTCGTGGACGGGCAGGTTGTGCAGTTTGGCCACCAGCGGCATCAGATCGGAGCCGCTGATGGTTTTGACGATTTCGCCCGTAAAGCCGCGATGGGTGGCGAGATGCTGAATCAGCACCGGAATCAGCACCTGGGAGCTAAGGAAATTGCCCGCGCCATCGACGGCGGCAATGCGATCGCTGTCTCCATCAAACACCAGCCCCACCACCAGCTCATCGGGCGATCGCCGTTCATAAGTCCGAATCTGGTGCAGCAGGTCGGGCAGATAGCGGGGCAGGGGTTCTGGTGCGCCGCCGCCAAATAGCGGATCGGCGTCGCCGTTTAGCTCGTGGATGGGAATGCCCAATAGCTGCTCTAGCCCGCCGGATGCTGCGCCGTGCATCACATCCGCAAACACCGTCAGCTTGCCCGTGGCGATCGCCTGCCGCAGCTTTTCTACATCGACCTTGGCCCGCAGCCCTTCGCAATAGCTCGTCCAGGGGTTAAAGGTTTGCAGCGTCCCCGGCTGGTCTACTGGGGGCAGCTCCTGGCCCAGCAGTGCCTCGATCTTCGCCGTCACCTCTGGCGGAATCGACCCACCAAAGCCGCCCTTGACCTTGAGTCCAGAATAGGCGGCGGGGTTGTGGCTGGCGGTGATGACCACGGCTCCCAGTGCGTTTTGCTGCTTGGCTGCCCAGCTAAAGGCCGGCGTCGGCGCAAAGGATTCAGACAGCAGCACGTCATACCCTGCCTGTTGCAGCGACTCGGCCGCCACCTGGGCAAACTCCGGCGACAAAAAGCGGCGATCGTAGCCCACAATCACCAGACGATTGGGGGTTTGGTTGCCGTAGGCCTGTTCCAGGGCGATCGCCGCCCGGGGCGCAACCTGCATCACCCGCTCAAAGGTGAAATCTGCTGCGATCATGCCACGCCAGCCGTCGGTGCCAAAGGAAATCGGTCGCTGGACAAACGCAGAGGGGGAAAGTTGGCCTGCCATAGAATACTCGGAGATGGGGTACTAGAAAGCCTTGGCGTGGACAGCAAGATTGCCACTGCACTCAGAGCAATTCTATGCAGGAAAGCCCGCATTCGCCAGTCTAGCCCCGTGCATTTATGAAGATTTCATGCAGGCTTTGAGAAGAAACTATGTCGATTATCCGGATGGCTCTCAGCACAATAGCCCCAGTCCTCATCGCATCGGTTGGGGGCTGAAACCGAGGCTGAATTGGGGCTGGAGCTATTGCTTGGATGGGGGGCTTAATGCTGTTTCAGCCGCTCCCAGCAAAATTACGCAAATCTCATCCAAAGACTACACAAAGTGATAAGGCGGCAGCGCCTCGCTCAGTGCCAGGTGCCAGCCCGGACAGCGCGATCGCCAGCCTGCCAAGGATTCATACAGCGCCGCTTCGTCCTGCCGCTTGACCAGCAGATGCAGCCGCTCTATGCCGTCGCGGGGTTCGTCAAACTGGAGTGCGGGATAATCCTGAGCGATCGCCGCTTTTAGGGCCAGCAATTCGGCTTGCTGCTGCTGTTGGCGGTCGAGCTGCTGCTGAAACTGCTGCTTCTTCGCCAGAAAATAATCGCGGCCCTTACTGGGCATCGGAGCGGGGTCAGCGTCTTCGCTGGCGGGCGATCGCGGCGACAGCTTCAGTGTATACTCTGCCTGCCCAGTCAGCCGTGCAAGCGTCGCCTGATAGGTTTCCGCGTGCAAACGCAGGTGCTCCAGCAGTTTTTCTGGCAAGACAAACTGAGTGCCAAAGCGCAGCGGCAGCACGGGCACCTGTTCAAAAATTTCGCGAATTACCTGATCATGATGCAGCACCGCCCGCATCAATCGCTCGTCGCTTTGCTCTAGCACCGCCAGATCCAGTCCCGGCTCTACCACGGCCCCCACGTTCTGTTCATAGAGCAGCACTAGTTCGCCGCTAATGCCCGCCGGAAGCACGATAGAGGCCGCTGACTGAAGGACAAATGCGTAGGTATACATCAAGCCTCGCTACCCCACCGGAGAACCTGACTTTTGTTGCCAGTTTGTTGCCAGTCTTCAATTGTAGGCAAGTTAGAGGCTGCCTGGCAGGGCTTTTTTAGGTTTGCAAAGCATTTATTCAGGGCAATTACGGGGCGATCGCCAGGGCGTGTTTTAAAGACCCTTTGCTCCCTCCCAGTTTTCCGTGGAAAAGAGAGGAACCGAGCCGAACCGCTCCGGGAGTCGCTGCTGGTTTCTAGTGAAGCCGAGTTCTAGAACAGTCAGGAAGGAGGTTGTGCGCTGAGCCATCAGTGGCAGCGTACCCTTAGAACGGTAATATTAAGAATAATTGCAGCGAAGTAATCTTTTTTGCAAGATCCTAACTTTGTCTACTGATCTAAAAAATGCGTGTCCGCAAAAAAGTTGATTACTACCTGATCACCGCTATTCTGTTAGTTTTTGGAATTGATTTAGGCGTTTTTCTATGCAGTCCTTCTCTGGCCGTTCCAATCATTTGGGCGATCGCCAGCCTCAGCATCAAAGGATGGATTTGCAGTTGGAATCATCACCATCAGCACTGCAAATTTTTTATAGTTCCCTGGGCAAACCGTTTGATCGAACTGATCATGGGGTTGCATACAGGCATTGTGGGAGAAGCCTGGGTGCTGCATCACACGTTAGGACATCACCTTAACTATTTGGATCAGTCCAAAGATGAATCAGCCTGGAAGACCCCGGCCGGGCGGCTAATGTCTTGCCTGGAGTATACCTTGGTAGTGGGAATTATGGCTTATCCCCTAGCCTTAAACGTGGGAAAACAACATCCCAAATCTCGAACCAAACTCGTTCAAAACATAGCACTTACCCTGTTTGTATTGGGATTGTTTTGTTGGATTAACTGGGTTAATGCACTCATTATTTTTATCATTCCAATGGTTGTCCTTCTATTTGCAACGGTCTATGTGACCTATCATCACCATGCTGGATTAGACCAGGCAGATCCGTATCAGGCGACCTATAACATTACGGATCGCTGGTACAACTTCTTTACTTGCAACTTGGGATACCATACGGCTCACCATCTTCAATGTGGGCGTCATTGGAGCGAACTGCCTCAGTTTCATGAGGAAATCAAAGCCAAAATTCCTGCTTCTCTATACAAAGAAGCTGGTTTTCCGTTTTCCTGGATGACTGGGGTAGAAAGAGCCGTTGCTCGTCGCTCTCGAAAAATGCCGAGTCTTTACTAGATGCTAAATGGCTGGGGAATGCGATCGTCTGCGTCAACTTCACAGCGCGATCGCCTCTCCTTTATCTAGTCGCTTATGTAGTCGCTTATGTAGTCGCTGAAATAGTTCATCAAGCATTTGTTTAAGTCATAGCAAGATACTTTTCGAGGTTTGGGAATACTGAATGGAAATACTGGATAAAAACAGGCCCTGCTTCGCTGGCTGTGCTTTATCCAACGTGAAGCCGTCAACAGGCTGTACAGTGTTTCCCCTCAAAAATAATCGAATGCGCTGTTTTAATTGCCCAATCGCAGTTGAAATCAACGATCATCTCATTACCAAAGCGAAACGCTTTTCGATCAGCGTTGTGCCAACCGTTGGTTCGCCGGGAAGCGGCTATCAAGATACGAATCAAAACAACTTGCAGAAAATTCAGCAAGATCACTATGTGGGCAAAGTCGGTGAGGAAGCTGTTAGGCTTGCATTTCAACAGTTTGGCAACATGGTGCAAGGCCCGGACTACACCATTTATCTAAATCGTCAAAAGTCTTGGGATGCAGATTTATACGTTAATGGCATTGGGCTTGCTGTAAAAACCCAAACAGCCGCCGCTGCCAAAAGATTTGGATTGTCTTGGACGTTTCAAGCAGGTGCATACCGCCAAGACCCAATCCTAAATGAGCCAGAATCATGGGTGTGTTTCGTCAAATTTGATGAGCAAAATCATCAATGTATGGTCTATCCGGCGTATCAAATTCAGGAATTAACCTTTGGCGAGCCAAAGCTTGAAAAACTGAAAGGCTGCAAGCGCGTGGTCTATGGAAACAGCCTGCCCAGCTTCTCAGTTGTGGGCGATCGCCCCGTTGCAATTCAAAACAAAGAACCCCCGCATAGCCCAGAGGCGATCGCCCCTGGGCTGTGACATGGCAAGGATTGACGATGCTTAAACGGTGGCTAGCTCAGCGTGTTCAATGCGCGTTCCCAGCACCTTGAGAAATTCCGCTAACCAGCGCGGATGGGCAGGCCAGGCAGGAGCCGTCACCAGGTTGCCGTCTACGACTGCCTCCGTCACGGGAATTTCGACATACTGCCCGCCTGCTGCGGCTACCTCCGGCCCACAGGCGGGATAAGCTGAGCAGCGTTTGCCGCGCACGGCCCCGGCAGCGGCCAAAAGCTGGGCCCCGTGGCAGATCGCGGCGATCGGCTTGTTGGCGCTGGCAAAGTGCTGAACGATGCTAATGACGTCGGCATTTAGCCGGATGTATTCTGGGGCGCGACCACCGGGAATCACCAGTGCATCGTAGCTGGCAGGATTTGCCTCAGCAAAGGTGGCATTGAGCGTGAAGTTATGGCCCGGCTTTTCAGAATACGTCTGGTCGCCTTCAAAGTCGTGAAC
>RFIF01000236.1 GCA_003695655.1 Cyanobacteria bacterium J069 | reverse complement strand
GGCCCCGGGGCGGCGGGGGGCGGCGTTTCCCGATCGCCTGGTGATGCCGCCGGGGTCGTATCGGCTGCTGCTGAATGCGCCGATTCCGGTGGCGACGCTCGATCCCCCGCTGAATGGGCGATCGACCCTGGCGCGGCTGCGGAGTGATGGGGCGGTCTATGCGGCGAGTCTGGCGCTGTTTGCCCGTCGCGATGCCGAGGGTGTCGAGCAAGCACCGCCGCTGGAGGACTGGGTGAACCTGCTGGAAACGGGAGATTTGGCTACGCCGCGCGATCGCATCCCCACCCCCCCTGGCGAACCTGGTTCCGTGATCTATGGTCGAGTCGCAGGTGTGGCCCAGGGCAGCCGCTGGGCCACCCGGATCACCGACGAACCCGACGGCCCGCACCTCAGCATTCCCCCCGCCGGCTCAGGACTCTCCTATCCGCTGAGCAGCCTGGTGGCGGGGCGTTTGGGCAGCGGGCAGGTGCAAACTGCGCCGCTGGTCGAGCGCTACGCAGACACTGCCTATGCCGCCCACGGCAACTATGGCGTGGAATATGACCTGGCGCTGCCGCTGCACAACCCCACCCCCCAATCGCAGCGAGTGGCGATCGCCCTGGAAACGCCGATCAAAGAAGACACCCTCAGCCAGGCCGGACTACGCTTTTTTGACCCGCTGCCTCCCCAGACTTTTTTTCGTGGCACAGTGCGGGTGCGCTATCCCGACAGCCGTGGCTTGACCCGCACGCGCTATGTGCATTTGGTGCAGCGACGGGGCGATCGCAGTGCCCCGCTGGCGCTGCTAGAACTGCCGCCGGGCAGCCGTCGCCTGGTGCGCGTCACGTTCCTCTACCCGCCCGACGCCACACCGCCCCAAGTGCTCACATTGCAAACGCTTAGCAATTAGAGAGACTGACTCCAATACAGAAGATTAAGATTTTCCCCAAACCTGATTTAATTTGGTAAAATTGAATACAGAAAGTAAGTTAGAAATAACCATCTCTGCTTCCCGAAATCGCTCGACGGAACGTTGTATCTAACTGATGTACTGAAATGTATCTCACTGACAGAGGCACTCCCGGAGTCTATTGATCGATCCGAGCTGTTGCTTGCTTCATGCCTCTCTTTGGGAAGCCGATCTTGGGAAGCCGATCGCGTCATTCGCATCCGCCTGCTTTCGCCACACAAGCTTTCTGCTGATCCTGAGGGTGTTTCCCTGAATCAACAGATTTCCAGCATTACCCAGCATTACTAGGAGAGAAAAAATGCCTACTGATATGTCTACCGGCTTTGCCGTCATTGCCATCGTCTGTCTCGCTTCGGCAGCCCTGTCCCCGCTGCTCATGTGGATTCTGCCCGATCGCACTCGGGTTGAAAAAGCGTAGCGCTAGGGTCTAGATCACAGGGATTAGGGATCAGAGTCTGAGGGAAAAGTTTTCTCAGTCCGCTGGCAAATTCCTGATTCCTGATTCCTGACCCCTGGCACCTGATCCCTAATCCCTGGATTCCTCGGAATCTGGGGATTTTTGATTACTCACTCACTCACGGCTTGCCGCAGCCACGTTTCGATGCCGTCGGCCAGGGCGTCGGCCAGGCTCTCCTGTTCGTCTGGGTCAACGATCCACTCGAACTCGGTGGGGTTGATCAGAAAGCCTAATTCCAGCAGCACGGCCGGGGCGACGGCAGGGCGCGTCAGGGCGAGGTTGTTCCAAAACACGCCATAGGACGGGCGATCGCGCTCTGTCACCAGATAGTCGTGCAAAAATTCTGCCAGGTCTTGTGCCTGGTTTTGATACCAGAAGGTGCCGATACCAGCAGTGTTGATGGCGTCACCGTCGTCGGGCAGGGCGTTGTAGTGGATGCTGAGGGCGAGATGCGGCTCTTGTTCTACAATCAATGCGGCGCGCTCGTTGGGGCCGAGATCGATGTCGTCGGTGCGGCTCATAATCACCGTTGCGCCACGGGCTTGCAGGCGATCGCGCAGCAGTTCTGTCACCACAAGGTTTACGTCCTTTTCGGGATAGCCTGTGGGGCCGCGCGACCCCAGGTCGTCGGGGCCGCCGTGGCCAGGGTCGAGAAAAATTCGCACGCTTGCCAGCGGTTGCCGTCGAGAGTTTGCAACTGGCGGCGGATGGCGCAGCGACAAAATCAGGCTGGTGCCCTCGTAGCGCAGCTTGTAGCCCCACTGGTGGCGCGAGTTGAACTGGACGGTGTATTGCGTCTGGGTGGGGGAAAGCTGCTGCCAGTCGAACCGCTGAATCAGGCGATCGCGCGGCACGAAGATCGTGTCCGTCTGGGCGACGGTGTGGTGCAGGGTGAGGGAGAGTGTGCGATCGCCCTGATGCAGCGACACGGGCACGGGCACTTGCAGCGGAAACACAATTTCTGTCCATTCCCCAGCGAGACGAGAGCGGACGCCGCGAATCAGGGTTTGGGGCGGGGCGGCATTGGGCACGGGCTGTGTTTCCGACTCGCGAATCCATGCGCCATAGCCCAGCCGCAGCCAGCCGCCCTCGCGCCCGGTGACGACATCGCGGGTGCCCTGGGGCAAGGGGGTGAGCCGGGAATAGTCGGTGCTCGGGCCAGTGCGGGCGGTTCCCGCTGCGGCCGTAACTTGCACCACAGGCGGATTCAGCAGCGGCAGCAGTGACACGCTTCCGGGCGCAGTTTGGCGCAACGTTTCGCCTGCAAGCTGGAGCTGATAGTCTGGCTGACCCAAGGTCACTGGCTGAGCGGGATTGGGCAACACGGCCCCAGTGGGAATCGAGTTGCCGTAGAACAAGGCCGGCTGGCTCAGCGGCAGACAGCCCTGATAGCGCTGGGCAGCGTCTGCCGTCGCGGGCTGGTTTAGATCCGTCAGCACGGCGGAGTTGGGTGGCAGATCGACGGCGCTGGGCTGGGGCGCGAGGAGAATCGTCTGTCCCGCGAGGGTGACGGAAACTGTGGCGGCTGGCGGGGCGATCGCCCCAAAGCAGACCGTTTCTCCTGGCTGCCGCGCTATATCGACCGCAGGCCAGAGCGACCCTTCTGCAAAGGTGGTGCCGACAGGTGCAGCCGATCCAGCCGCCACCCGCATCACCCGCAGCACCAGCTCCTCGGAACCGCGCCGCAGCGTAAACACATTTTCGCCCAGCGCCAGCGGCAAGCTGGGGGCAAAGTGGCCCGCCGGACTGCGCTCGATGGGCTGCCCGTTCACCGTCACCTCGCCGCCAGGAGCCGCCGTGCCGATCAGAAAAATCTGGCTGGCAGTAGTTTCGTGCCCGTCATCGGGATAGACCACACCCAACGGCTGCTCAGCGCGGGCGATCGCCGCCATGCCCAACACGCTTACCATCGACAGCACCAGCCCGTGTTTGCTCCAGTTCATCTTCTACCCAGTTGCGATATCTTCTCAATCTGCGTCGGGAGCATCTGCGGCATCGGGCGATCGCCCCCAAAACGGCTGGATAGCGTCCACATCCAGGATATAAGCGTCTTGTCCGTCGCGAACGACCCGCTTGCCGTGGCGCGGAAACTCGCCAATTTCCACTGCCTGTCGCTCGCCGACCATCAGATACACCAAATCTGCATCAAACGGATTTCTCAGGTGATGCGCGACGGAGGGCGTTGGGAAGCCCATAAAATCGCCAGCACCGACCTCAACTTCTTGGTCGCCAATTTCTGCGAGGCCTCGACCCGTAAGGATGTAGAGAAATTCTTCCTCATGATGATGGGCGTGGTAAATGAACGACTCTTTGCCCGGCGCAACTCGCCCCAAGCGGGCAATTACGCGCTGCATCCCGACGCGATCGCTCAAATTTCGTAAATGCACTTCAGAATTGGGATTCAGCGGGTGCTGAAAAGGATGTTCGGGCAGGGCGGCGATGTCTGCGGCCCGCAACAGCACTTGCTCCAGCCGAAAGGACTCGTTCTGGCTCATGAGGTTTCTCCGAGTTCGTCAGCACAGTTCAACGATAAAGCGGGCGATCGCCCCGCCAGCATTCGACTGGCCAGCGCTAGTAAAACCCGCGTGGCAGGTCTTGCGTCAGGCGCATTTCAATCACCTGGTTGGGGAAGATAGTTGCAGGTTGGGGAGCAGTGAAATAGGTCGTGGCTGCACCCGCACCCGCGCCCAGGGCTAACCCGACCAGCCCAATGCCGCCCGTTAGCAGCCCCAGCACGATCGCCCCGCCCGCGCCAATCGCAGAGTTTCGCAAGATCCGTTCTTCAGACACCTGGCGATCGCCCTCTAGCCGCTCCGACCGGGCCTCCAGGCGCTGGTTGCGACCATCCACACTGATGGCCTGTGCTACAAATCGGCTGCCCTCGCGCCCCGTCTCAAATCGTCCCAAAACCTGACTGCCCGCCGGAAACACCACGCGCCCCGTATAGTCACGGACGGGTTCTGTTAGCACCAGCACCTCTTGCCACGGGCGATCGCCACTCAGCGTCAGCGGCACGTTGCCAGGGTATCGTCCAATTATCTGCGTTCCCGATGGCAGCAGCACGTTGGGATTGACCGGGGTGGCCGCCACCGATGACGAGGGCAAGGCAGCGGGCGATCGCCCCACACTAGGCGACGGATCTCCTGAAGCAAGCGACGGACTCCTGGCAGGCAGGCGAGTTCCCGCAGCCGGAGTTGATGGAGGCACCACGGGAGCAGCGGCGGTTGTGGGTAAAGGGTTAATAGGCGGCAGCGGGTCAGGCAAAACAGGAGGATTGCTAGACGGAGCGGGGCCAGCCTCCAGCGGTGGAATAGTCACTGTCACCGGGCGACCGTCCACCGTGGCGGGCGGCAGCGTCGCCGGAATTTGCCAGGCCCCTGCGGCGGTGTTGCTGGGCTGGGCAGCAATGGGGGAATTGCGAGACGGCGCTGGAACGGCCAGCTCAGTAGCGCCGGGTTCCAGCGGCGGCAGAACCGGCGGCGTGGTTTGTAGCGTAGCGGGGGTGGTGGAGAGAGCGGCCACAGGCGAGTTTGCCGTGGGGAGGGGGGGCGTAGCAGATGCATTGGGCAGCGGCGTTTCGACAGGTAGCTCGTTGCGGCGAACTCGCACCGTGGTATTGCTGCCCGTAATTCCCGCTGGCAGGGGTGCAGGCTGAACCGCAGAGGAGGAAGAGATGACAGGTGGAGCAGACTGCGGGGCAGGCTGGGGGAAAGATCCGGGCTGGGTAATGGGTTGGGCGCTAGGTTGAGCGAGGGGCGGCGGTGCGGGCGCAGGGCTGAGCGGGGCAGCGGGCGCAAGCGACACTTCCGGGGCCGCTGCCTGGGCAGCGATCGCCCCAGGCTGGGCCGCCACGGCTGCTGCCCCCACAAACACCGGCCGCAGCACCCAGCGACTCTGTCCTCCGGAGGGCGTACCCACTTGCTGAAGCTGAACTTGCTCTGGCGCGAGCGTGGCATCGGGCGACAGTTCCATCACAATCCGCGTCAGCCCTGGCTGAAACTGGCTGACCCGCACTTGCCGCACTGCGCCACCGTAGGCTTGTCCCGCCGACACCGCTCCCACGTCTGTATTCGGCAGATCCATGACAATTCGCGTTGGCTGAGCCAGTAAAAATGTGCGCGGTGTCACCCCAGACGCAACCGTGACTTCGAGCTGGGTGCTGGACGGGTCAAACTGCCACTGGGTCAAAGTGGCAGCCTGGACGGGCGCAGCCGCTACCAGCGCGGCGATCGCTCCCAGGCTAATCATGGCGGGCTGGGCAGCCATGATCGCCAGACCCATACTCACACCTGCCCGCCTCAAACCCGCATTCTTCAACCTTGTTGCCTGTTGCATAGCCTGTTGCCTAGCCTTATCAAAACCTGACTTGTCCTAACTCGCTCTCGCAGCTTGACCCTACAGCTTGACCTCACAGCTTGAAGCAGCAGCCCAAACTCCCCTGAAACTCATCCAAACGCTGCGCCTAGCGGCTTATGAAGATTTTAACCGCTTGGTCTGGTGTCCAGTCTAATGAACCCCTGGCAAATTCTCAACTTTTTATTGCAATTAGCCCTTAACGCCCCGTTGCAAACGCTCGACCCGTGGCAGCCAATGCCTGACACCTTGTAGAATGGGCTGGAATGATAACCATTCTCAAACAGGCCGAGCCGCCGGACTAAATCGCCGACCGGAACAGCCAGAGCGTGAACAGTGAAGATTGGATCGGCAAAGATTGGATCGGCAAAGATTGGATCGGCGCTCCATCAGGAGGTGTAGCTTGCAAGAGGTTGTGTTGGCCGTGGAGCGGCTGACGGTCTATCGAGAATCCTATGCGGCGGTGCAAGAAGTGTCCTTTGCGCTAGAGGCAGGCACCGACACGGCGATTGTTGGGCCGAATGGTGCAGGCAAAAGTACGCTAGTCCAAGCTATTTTAGGGATTTTGCCCTGCCAAATGGGGCATGTGCAGGTTTTAGGACATCCCCTCAGCCGGGCGGGCAAGCTGCCGATGAGCGTGCGACATCGAATCGCCTATTTGCCTCAGAAGCTCCTGTTCGATCGCCGCATCCCCATGACCGTTACCGAACTGGTGGGGCTGGGGTGGGACAGGTTGGGGATTCAGTGGCCGTGGACGGGGCAGGGCGATCGCCAGCGGGCAGTTCTGGAAGCCTTGGAGCGGGTAGACGCCAGACACCTGCGCCATCAGCCGATTAGTGGCTTGTCCGATGGCGAAACCAAGCGTGTGCTGCTAGCCTATTGCCTGGTGCGTCCCCGGCGACTGCTGATTTTGGATGAGGCCCCCGCCGGACTGGATGTGCGCGGCGAGTCTGATTTTTATCGCCTGCTGAACCAGCTTAAGCAGGAGCAAGGCTGGGCCATTTTGCAAATTTCCCACGATCTGGAAATGGTGCGCCGACACTGCGATCGCGTCCTGTGTCTAAACCGCCGTCTGTTGTGTCAGGGAGTCCCCGAAGTCGCCCTCGCACCCGACAATCTCGCCGCCGCTTATGGCTCCGAATTCGTCCACTATCGACACGCGCATTAGGGATTAGGAGTTAGGGGTTGGGGGTCTAGGCTCCAGAATAGACTCCGAAACCCTCAACTGAGATTTCTTACTCCTGATACTCTCCTGATACTCTCCTGAGACTCTTGAAGCCAGCATCCCAGATTCATGCAAGCTCCCTAACCCCCCAACCCCTGACCCTCAACCCCTAACCCCCATGACCTTCCAGGCAGATTTAGTGCGAGTCATTGAGCTGTTTCAGTTTCCGTTTATGCAGCGGGCGGTGATGGGCGGCGTGCTCACTGGACTGATGGGCGGGATGTTGGGCAGCTTCACCATTCTGAGACAATTGTCGTTCTTTAGCGATGCGCTAGGACATTCCACGCTGTTGGGGATTAGCTTGGGTGTATTGCTTGGAGTTAGCCCGTCAGTTGTGTTGCTGCCGTCGGCCGTGCTGTTTGCGCTGGGTGTGAATTATTTGCTGCAACGGACGCGCCTGTGGACGGACGCGCTGCTGAATATTATCTATTCCTCGTCTCTGGCGATCGCCGTCATTGTGCTGAGTTTTATTGATTCCTATAAAGGTGGCTTAAACAATCTGTTGTTTGGCGATATTTTGGCGATTCAGTCGTCCGATTTGTGGGTCAGTGGCGTTCTATTAATCGGTTGTACGCTATTCATTGGACTGTCGCTGCGGACGCAAATGCTGATGACGCTGAACGAACCGCTGGCGATCGCTCGGGGTGTTTCGGTGGAGACTCATCGGATGGCGTTTATCGTGCTGCTGTCGCTGGTGGTGGGTGTTTCGATCAAGGCGATCGGGGCGCTGCTGGTGAGTGCGTTTGTGGTGATTCCCGCCTGTGCGGCGCGGCTGCTGAGCCGCAACTTTTCTCAGTATGTGGTGTTGTCGGCGGGGCTAGGAGCAATCAGTGCAGTGCTGGGTATTGGGCTGTCGGCCTGGTTTAACTTACCTTCTGGGCCGAGTATCGTGGTCACCCAGTTAGTCATTTTCTTGGGGGCGATCGCTATTTCCCAGCTTCAGCCCGCTGCGGCTCAGCCATAATCTAAGCCATTTATTCTAGCATCTGGGCCAAATTCCAGCATCCATGCCGTCTTACTTTGCCCATGCTCCAACGCACAAGCTGATGCCCAGATGTTTAACCAGTTTTTTGACGAGCGCTAGTCCTAGGGCGCGTCATCAATTCACCTCAGAACCTTTGAGGAATCAGCACTATCGCCCCCGCCCAAACAAATCAGGTTAGGGG
>RFIF01000235.1 GCA_003695655.1 Cyanobacteria bacterium J069 | reverse complement strand
GGAAGAGGGGGAGAAGGAGGGAGGGGGAGAGGGGGAGATGGCTCCATTACTCGCTGGTTCGGCTACTTCGCCGGCAAACTGGCTGTGGAGTTTTTGCAGGCGGTTGAGAAAGGAGCGAAATTCGAGCTTTTCCAGGATGGGGACGACGGTGGCATCGTCGAAGGCTTGCAGTTTGCAGTCTTCGGGGCGGAGGGCGAGGGGCACGTCGAGGTGGATTTGGGCCAGATATTGGGAGTGGCGGGCGGCGTCGCGGCCGTCTTCTAGCTTTTTGCGGGTTGCACCTTTGATCTTGTCCAGGTGGTTGTAGACCTCCACCAGGGAGCCGAACTGGGTGAGCAGGGAGACGGCGGTTTTGTCGCCAATGCCTTTGACGCCGGGGATGTTGTCGGATGGGTCGCCGCAGAGGGCTTTATAGTCCACGACCTGCTGCGGCGAAATGCCCATTTTGTCCTTGACCTGCTGCGGGCCAAATTCGCGCGGCGGCGGCGTGCCCTTGCCGAAGGTGGTGCTGAGGTAGAGGACGGTGAGCTGTTCGTCGTCGATTAGCTGAAACAGGTCGCGATCGCCCGTTAGCACCTTCACCCGAAAGCCCTCGGACACCGCCTTGCGGCTGAGCGTGCCGATCACGTCGTCGGCTTCGTAGCCGGGAACCGAGATCACGGGCAGCTTCAGCGCCTGCAAGAGTTCCTGCAAGTTGGACAAATCCGGTAGAAAATCTTCCGGCGCGTCGGGGCGGCCTTCCTTATAGGTCTGGTCGGCTTCGTGGCGATAGGTCGGCTCGCCAGGGTCAAAGGCGATCGCCACATAGTCTGGCTTTTCCTGCTCCATCGTGTCCAGCAGCGCCTTCATAAACCCGAAGGAGACGCTGGTGGGAATGCCCGTCTTGGTTCGCAGCCCGCCCTCGCGGTTTTTGGCGTGGGCATAGTACGAACGAAAGGCGAGGGAGTGACCGTCAACCAGAAGGAGCGTGGGCATGGGAAAAAGGGAGAATGTTTAGGAGGGTTCCGCGTCGAGGATCTTCTTAGCTTCTAACAGATCTTTCAGGTGAACGTCCGTCGGAATGGGATAGTGCAGGTCAAGCTGCGCCAGGCGATCGCCAATAATCTCCGCCACCGCCAGCCGCGTAAACCACTTGCGATCCGCAGGAATAATGTACCAGGGCGCGTGGTCGGTGCTGGTGTGGGCAAACACGTCTTCGTAGGCCCGCATGTATTCATCCCAGTGCGATCGCTCTTTTACGTCGGCGGCGGAAAATTTCCAGTTTTTCTCTGGTCGCTCAATGCGTTCTAAAAATCGCTTTTTCTGTTCCTCTTTAGACACATTTAAGAAAAACTTCAGAACAATAATTCCGTTATTCACTAGGTATTTCTCAAAGTTATTAATCTCCTCAAATCGCTGATTCCAAATGTTTTTTGTAAGGGCGGATTGAGGCAGTTGTTGCATTTGCAAAATTTCGGGATGCACCCGCACCACTAACACTTCTTCGTAGTGCGATCGGTTGAAAATGCCGATCCGTCCTCGTTCTGGCAGCGCCTTAAACGATCGCCATAAATAGTCATGATCAAGTTCTTCATCCGACGGTGCTTTGAAGCTAAACACCTGACATCCCTGCGGATTGACGCCCGACATCACATGCTTAATTGTGCTGTCTTTACCTGCCGCATCCATCGCCTGAAAAATCAGCAGTACCGCATAGATATTTTGTGCGTAGAGCACATCTTGATAAGCAGCCAGCCTTTCTACTCCTATTTTTAACCGAGCTTGAGCCGCAGTTTTGTCGGTATATTCTGCGGTATAGCCAGGGTCATAGTCTTTTTTCAAAGAGACTTTGGAGCCGGGTTTGACGATAAAGCGATCGTGATTCATAAACGGCATCCGCCAGAAAAATTAACATGACTTCTAAAGCGGCTCGCGTCGCCAATGTGCTGCGACATTCCAGCCTCAAAACCCGACCTTATATCAGGAACTTGCCCCCAAATTGGACAGTTGCGAGTCTTGAAATTATACAAGCTCGGCTCTGGTTTGATGGGATAAGATGCAGCTTCGTTGCATTTTTCATACATTTTCAGTTAAAAGCCGCAGGATTTCGCTGGCAGAACAACGAATTCTTGGACATAATCATGTACAGAAATGGTTACAGAAATGGTAAACCCCTTGCACAAAATGCTTTTTAGCAGGTGTAAATCGTGGTGCAGCGGTGGTGCACACGATTCATGCCAAATGTCCATGCTAAATGTCCAACAGTTCCGCAGGTTCAAGTTAGACAAAGCATTTTGCGTGCGGGGTGTCAGGACGGTGTGGTGTGAGGAAGAATGCGATGAATCGAATGAAACAGGGCAAAACAGGGCAACGCAATCGAGTGTGGCGGGTGGGAGCGCTGTTGGTAGGGGGGGCGATCGCCACGCTGCCCACCCCCGCTCTCAGCCAGGGCTTCCCCGCCGTAGAACCCTATCCCGTCTCTACTGGCAGCCCGCTGGGGCAAACTGCGCCCTTGCCGATCTACTACAACACGACGCTGCCCGAACTGCCGCCGCTGTGGGATGTCGATCGGTTTACGCCCGAACCCCAGAGCAAAGCTACCCATCTCGTCTTGAGCTTGAGCCAGCGCCGGGTCTATGCCTATCAATATGACACGGTGTTAGGCAGCTTTCCGGTGGCAGTGGGCAAGTCCAGCACGCCGACACCCACGGGCGAATTTTCCGTGTTTGAAATGATCGAAGACCCCGCTTGGCAAAACCCCTGGACAGGCGAAATCCGCCAGCCCGGAGCCGACAGCGCTTTGGGTGTCCGCTGGATTGGCTTTGCCCAAATGCCAAATGGCACTATTGGCTTTCACGGCACGCCGACCGTCTCCTCAATTGGGCAGGCGGCATCGAACGGCTGCGTGCGTCTGCGAAACGAGGACGTGCTGGCACTTTATGCCTTGGTAGAGGTGGGAACGCCTGTGCAGGTGCAGCCGTGAGTTCGGGGTTAGGGGGCAGGGGTTAGGAACCAGGGGTTAGGACAGCCATTAAGCCGCAAAGCCTAACCCCTGAAACCTGATCCCTGAAACCTGACCCCTGAAACCCGCTTTAGCTTGCGCCGGGGCTGACCAACGGTTGCATTCGGTCTGCTTTGGCGCGGCTAAAGCGCCAGGGCAGCACGATCGCCGCTACCGTTAGCCCCAGCGCCAGCCCCCACCACAGCCCCACGGCTCCCATGCCAGCCTGCATTCCCAGCCAATAGCCGCTGGTCAGCCCGACGCCCCAGTAGGCGAGGATGCCGATCAGCATGGGAATTTGGGTGTCTTTGAGTCCACGCAGGGCCCCTGTCGCTGTGACCTGGATGCCATCTACAAGTTGGAACATGGCAGCGACCCAGAGCAGTTTTTTTGCTAGGTTTACCACTTCTGCATTCGCCGGATCGCGCACGTCAAGATAAAGCGACACGATGGTTTCTGGCATCAGCCAAAAGATCAGCGCCATGATGCCCATAAATAGGCTGCCCATGCCGATGCCCAGATAGCCCGCTAGCTTGGCCGTATGAAACTGGCGCTGGCCGAGCCGCTGACCCACCAGGACGGTGGTGGCAAAGGAGATGCCCAGCGGAATGGTGAAGGTGACGGCGGCCGTTTGCAGGGCCACCTGATGGGCTGCCAGAGAAACCGTGCCGAGTTGTCCAACGAGGAACGTGGTGACGGTAAATAGCCCGACCTCGACCGCCGCCAGAATACCGATGGGAAGACCGACGCGCACTAGCTCCTGGAAGAGCTTTGGCTCAAACTGATGCAGATTTTTTAGTAGCCCGTAGGGACGTAGCGAAGGCTGCTGGATGTAGAGGGCGATCGCCCCAAACATGCTCCATAGTGAGATGGCGCTGGCCCAGCCGATGCCCGCCAACCCTAGCTGCGGTAGCCCAAACTTACCCAGCGTCAGGGTATAGTTCAGCGTCATGTTAATCAACATGCCCCCCAGCATAATCAGGATGATCGGCCGGGGGCGCGATAGAGCCGACACGGTGCTCTTGAGTGCGGCAAAGCCCACGCCAGGGAGATAGCCGAGGGCGATCGCCCGCAGGTAGGGCCGCCCAAGTTCCAGGAGGCCAGCAGGTTGTCCAGTGCGACTTAGCAGCCAGTCGCCATGCCAGATCAGCGCCGTCATGGGGAGGCTCAGCAGCAGCGCCAGCCAAAGCCCCTGGCGGTTTACCGCGCCGACTCGCTGGGGATTTTTTGCGCCGTAGGCCTCCGCCGCTAATGGGCTAACCGCTGCCACGATCGCCCCACCCAGCAGCAGCAGCGCCACAAAGTAGGTTGCACACAGTCCGCCCGCCGCCAGCGACTCGCTGCCCAGACGGCCCATCATCACCGTATCGACAAAGCCCGTTGCCGACTGCGAGAGCTGTGCTCCTGCTAGCGGCAGCGCCAGCCAGAATAGCTCCCGCGATTCGGTGGTGATTGTGTGTCTTGTAAACCAGGGTTTCATAGGTTTTAGGGATCAGGGGTCAGGGG
>RFIF01000234.1 GCA_003695655.1 Cyanobacteria bacterium J069 | reverse complement strand
CGAATGTCCCAGCCCTTTCTAGCCGCCCTTTCTAGCCAGCGGAACGGCGGGGCGAACGGCGCGACCCAGAGGAGCTAGGGCGCGGCTTGCTGCCTGATTCTGCGCCGCTGGGTTTGGGGCGGCCGCTGCGGCTGGGGGATGCGCCCCCGGATTTGGCCGGCGATCGCCCTGGTGCTTTGTCTGAGTGCTGGCGAGACGAGTAACCGCCGCCCGACCGACCCCGGCCGCCGGACTGTCGCCCGTTGGGAATCGGCTCTGGCTTGGCGTGCAGATCGGGTTCAAACCCGGGCACGATTTCGCGGGGGAGCGATCGCCGGATCAGTTTTTCAATATCTGCCAGCAGCTTTAGCTCATCCACGCAGACCAGCGAAGCCGCTTCGCCCTCGGTGCCGGCCCGGCCCGTGCGGCCGATGCGATGCACATAATCTTCGGGAACGTGGGGCAGCTCAAAGTTAATCACATGCGGCAGTTCGCTGATGTCGATGCCGCGCGAGGCGATGTCTGTGGCCACCAGCACTTGCAGGCTGCCGTCTTTGAACTGGGCCAGGGCGCGGGTGCGGGCCGCCTGACTCTTGTTGCCGTGGATCGCCATCGCGGCAATCCGGTGCGTGGTCAAATGTTTCACCAAATGATCCGCGCCGTGCTTGGTGCGCGTAAACACAAGCACCTGAAACCAGTTATTTTCCTGGATCAGATGGGTCAGCAGTTGGCGCTTTTTGTCCCGATCGACCGGGTAGACTTTTTGCTCAACCAGGTCGGCGGTGGCGTTGGGCGTGGCAACCTCAATGGTGACGGGGTTGTGCAGCAGTCCACCTGCCAGCTTTTTGATGTCGCCCGAAAACGTGGCAGAGAACAGCAGGTTTTGCCGCTGCTTGGGCAATAGTGCCAGAATTCGCCGAATGTCGGGCAAAAAGCCCATGTCCAACATGCGATCGGCTTCGTCCAGCACCAGAATTTCCACTCGCGACAGATCGACAGTGCCCTGCTGAACATGATCTAGCAAGCGGCCGGGGGTCGCCACCAAAATATCGATCCGCCCGCGCAGTCGCTGTACCTGGGGCTGCATCCCCACGCCGCCATAGACGACCGTAGAGCGCAGCGGCAAAAATTTGCCATAGTCTCGAATGCTCTCTTCCACCTGGGCGGCGAGTTCTCGAGTCGGGGTGAGAACTAGCGTGCGTACGGGAGAGCGGGCCACGGGCCGGCCCGGAGACACGCTGCCGCGCCCCGAAGCGGCCAGCAGGTGCAAAATGGGCAGCGTGAACCCGGCGGTTTTGCCAGTTCCGGTTTGGGCGCTGGCGAGCAAGTCGTGACCTGCGAGTACGGCGGGAATCGCTTGAGCTTGAATGGGGGTGGGGGTTGTGTACCCTTTGGCGGTGACGGCGCGAACAATTTCATCGGCGAGGCCGAGAGTGGCAAAAGACATTAAGACTCCAGAATGTAAACTCGGTCTGCTCTGTTGAAACGCCAGCCCACGCAGACCGAAGAGAGGGGCGATTCTGGGGCGGATACGCTGCGCGAATCACCCAAACGCGGCACAAAGACTGGATACCATGCCACGAATCTGCATCTTAGCAGATCTGCATCTGGGCATCGGGATGGGCCCTGGAGAATGGCCGGCGATCGCCGTAAGCCAGCTTGCAGCACGTACAATGTAAAAAAATTTGGTTAGACACTTGGTTAGACACTTAGGATGCTACTCCTTTGCGGCTTGTTTGCCAGAGAGTCGCAGAATCAGGTTCTCAGCATAACTAAATGGCTGCAAATAAATCGCTAAAAATGGCTGAAAATGGCTGAAAATGGCTGAAACGATTTCACTGACGACTTCTCAAACGATCGCCGGATTTCACGCGCTGTCAGAGCCGCTGCGGCTGCAAGTGATCGACGCGCTGTGGACTCAGGAGCTTTGCGTATGCGATCTGTGCGATCGCCTGGATGTGTCTCAGTCAAAGCTGTCGTTTCACCTGAAGGCGCTGCGCGACGCCAAACTCGTAATTGCTCGCCAGGAAGGACGCTGGATCTATTACAGTCTGAATTTGCCACAGTTTGAATTGCTGGAGCAGTTCTTGGCTGAGTTGAGACACTGTGGCCCAGCACGGCCCGGGCGGCCCTGCGCTTAAGGAAATCGCTTTAGCGGATGGCGATTCCGAATTTACAAAACGTTGGCAAATTCTGTGTTTTAGGACACAGCTACGCTTGACTTATCAAGTTTGCTTGATGTATCACTACTTCCTAGTGCTATGTCACAGCTAGAACTTAGGTTGGTAGTCAGCGCTTTAGCGCTGAAGCGCCGACTACGAGCCGAGGCATCACCCTAAAACTAAACCGTGACACTGCACTACGTGACACTGCACTAGTTTGACTTCTTACGTTTGTCTGGTTTGATCAGGTAGCTTGTCTAAGTTTGAAAAATCTGAGTTTGAAGAATCTAAGTTTGAAAACGTTGAGTTTGAAAACTTACTTTGAAAAGCTAGTAAGGGCTGGCAAGGCTTAAGGAGCTGAATAGATCTGGCAGGACTGCTCCCTAACATTATTTTTTTCGGTTACAAAAAATAAACTTAAAGCATCTGTGTTCCGGTTGACGTGGGTTGTGGAGTGGCGCGATCGCACAATGCTGGTGTCACTTTGGAATCCTAGTGCTTCAAAGAGGCAAAGATACTCATGAAAGCCATGAAAGCAATGAATAAGGTTTCAGTTAAAAATTGGACTCGGTATTCGTGGATTCGATATTCAGGGGTGGCGATCGCCGCTGGAATCATGGCGGTGGCGTGCAGCGTGCCGACGCCGCCCATTATTACAGAATCGCCGGGCGTGCCTGCGGCTACCAATGCTCAGGGCGTGGCGATCGCCCCTGCCGAAGAGACAATCACCATCGATGGCTCCAGTACGGTTTATCCCATTACCGATGAAGTCGTTAAGGAATATGCCTTTGAGCGCGAAGATGAACCGGAGATCAAGGTTGAGTTTTCAGGAACCTCCGGCGGATTTCGCAAATTCTGCGCAGGCGAAACAGACATTAGCAACGCCTCTCGCCCCATCACCCGGAGTGAAATGGCAGCGTGCAAGTCTGCGGGCGTTCGGTATTACGAACTGCCTGTTGCCTTTGATGCCCTCACCGTTGCGGTTCATCGAGACAATACCTGGGTGGATGCGCTGACAGTGGCAGAGCTGAAAAAGATTTGGGAGCCTAGCGCCGAAGGCCGGATCACGCGCTGGAATCAGGTGCGCCCTAGCTTCCCCGATCGCCCCTTAGAACTCTATGGCGCAGGCAGCGACTCGGGCACCTTTGACTATTTCACCGAGGCGATCGTCGGTCGCTCTGGTGCGAGCCGCAAAGACTACAACGCCAGCGAAGACGATTACGATCTGGTGCGCGGCGTTCGCAATAATCCCGATGCCCTGGGCTACTTTGGTCTAGCCTATTTTGAAGAAAGCCGGATGCTGCTGCGCCCAGTGCCGATCGATAACGGGGCTGGCGCGGTTTTGCCGTCGGCAGATACGGTTCGTGAGGGGCTTTATCAACCCCTGGCGCGGCCGCTGTTTATCTACGTCAATGCCGACTCAGCCGCCAAAAATCCCAAGCTCAAGAGCTTTGTGGAGTTCTATCTCAATAATGGTCGATTCTTGTCGAAAGTCGTGGGTTATGTGCCCCTACCAGACGAGGTGTATAACATTGCGCTCACCCATTTCCAGACAGGTAAGGTCGGCACTGTGTTTGGCGGAGAAGCCCCCACAAATCTCAAGCTAGAAGATCTGTTGCAAAAAGAAGCTGCCTTCTGAGCGGCGACTGTTGAGTGCGGGCACAGTTTGGTCTCATGGCTAAGCTGTGCCCATCTGTTTTGAATCTGGTGCTTTACTGCAATCCCCATCTCCAACTCCTGCCCCACTATGACCGCTATCCAGAGCACTCCGATTAAAGTTGGGATCAACGGCTTTGGCCGCATTGGCCGCCTGGCGCTGCGGGCGGGCTGGGCTGTTCCTGAGCTGGAATTTGTCCACGTTAACGAGATCAAAGGCGGGGCGGAATGTGCGGCGCACCTGCTAAAGTTTGACTCGGTGCATGGGCGCTGGGGACATGAGGTGACGGCGGAAGGGAATGACCGAATTCGCATCAACGACCAATCCCTCAGCTTTAGTGAATTCAGCAGTCCTGGCGAGGTGCCCTGGGAAGCGTATGGCGTAGATCTGGTGCTGGAAGCGTCGGGCAAATTTCGCACGGTGGAAACGCTGGAGCCATATTTCAAACGCGGCGTGCAAAAAGTGATCGTGGCGGCTCCGGTGAAAGCGGGGGCACTGAATGTGGTGATGGGCGTGAATGATCACCTCTACAATCCAACTGAGCATCACCTGCTAACGGCAGCTTCTTGCACCACGAACTGTCTTGCGCCCGTGGTTAAGGTGATTCACGAAGGCATTGGGATTCAGCACGGCGTAATTACTACTGTCCACGACCACACCAACACGCAGACAATTGTAGATGCACCTCACAAAGACCTGCGCCGCGCCCGCGCTACGGGGATGTCGCTGATTCCCACGACGACCGGTTCCGCAACGGCGATCGCCCTCATCTATCCCGAACTCAAAGGCAAGCTCAACGGCCTCGCCGTCCGCGTGCCCCTGCTTAATGCCTCCCTCACCGACTGCGTGTTTGAAGTCGCCCGCCCCACCACGGTTGAAGAAGTAAATCAACTCCTTAAAGCGGCTTCCGAAACCGCCCCGCTGCAAGGCATCCTCGGCTACGAAGAGCGCCCCCTCGTCTCCATCGATTACAAAGACGACCCCCGCTCCAGCATCATCGACGCGCTCTCCACAATGGTTATTGACAACACGCAAGTCAAAATTCTGGCATGGTATGACAACGAATGGGGCTATGCAAACCGGATGGCAGAACTGGCTAGGAAGGTAGCTCACCTCTGGGTAGATTAGTAGACGTTAGAGTAGGCAGAGTAGGCACATGCTCTAAAACTTCGCGATTGCATCATTTCCATGTTCTATTCCCTATTCATCTTCAGGTTTCTCTTCCTATTACTGCTTAAAGTCCACTTCCATAATCGTCTACAGTCCTCTCCTGATCTTCTACCTTCTCAACCTCATGACCGCTACCCAAGCCGCCAATCTCAAAAACTACGCCCTTGTCACCTTAGCCTATTGGGGCTTTACGCTCACGGACGGGGCGCTGCGGATGCTGGTGCTGCTGTATTTCAACGAGATTGGCTATACGCCGCTAGAAATTGCGTCGCTGTTTTTGTTCTACGAAATCTTTGGCATTGTTACGAACTTTTTGGGCGGGTGGATTGGGTCGCAACTGGGACTGAAGGTAACGCTGTATGCGGGGATTGCGCTTCAGGTGGCGGCGCTGATCATGCTGTCGTGGCTGAATCGTGACTGGGCGCAGTGGTTGGCGGTGCTGTATGTGATGGTGTCGCAGGCGCTATCAGGTATTGCCAAAGACCTGACCAAGATGAGTTCCAAGAGCGCGATTCGGCTGGTGGTGCCGCAGGAGGCGCAGTCGTCGCTGTTCAAATGGGTGGCAGCGCTGACGGGTTCCAAAAATGCGCTGAAGGGTGTGGGCTTTTTCTTGGGCGCGGCGCTGCTGGCAGTGTTTGGGTTTGAGCGATCGCTCTGGATCATGGCCGCAGGTCTGGCGCTGATCTTGCTGACGGGCTTTTTCCTGCCCAGCGGTATGGGCAAGATTAAATCCAAGGTCAAATTTACGCAGCTTTTTTCCAAGAGCCGCGAGATCAATATCCTGTCGCTGGCGCGATTTTTCCTGTTCGGGTCGCGTGACGTATGGTTTGTCGTGGGGCTGCCAGTTTTCCTGCGGAGCGTGTTGGGGTGGTCGTTCTTTCAGGCGGGCGGGTTTCTGGCCTGCTGGGTGATCGGCTACGGAATTATTCAATTCCTCGCACCATCTTTGCTGCGTCGTTTTAATGGGAATCAGCCACCCCGCGCTGCGACGATTCAGTTTTGGACACTGGTGCTGACGGCCGTTCCAGCGGCGATCGCCCTCGGTCTCCTCAGCAGTCTTCCCCGCGATGCAGTAATTGTGATCGGGCTGATGATCTTTGGCATCATTTTTGCGTTCAACTCAGCGGTGCATTCTTATCTCGTGCTGGCGTTCACCGATGATGACAAAGTAGCGCTCAACGTCGGGTTTTATTACATGGCAAACTCGGCGGGTCGCCTAGCGGGAACGGTGCTGTCGGGGCTGGTCTATCAGCTTTTTGGGCTGGTGGGCTGCCTCTGGGTGTCGAGCCTGTTTGTGCTGGCGGCCTGGCTGATCGAGCTAAAGCTGCCCGATCCCAAGCCGCTTCCGTCCGTCGCTTGGAAAGGGGGAGATGGAGACTAGGGAGGGCGATCGCTAGAATATAGGCTGCGTAAGATGCTGGACGACTGCAAACACCCGTTTCACGATCTGCTGAACGGCTTTCCGCTTACCGTGATTGTTTATGTCATTTGATAAATCTCCATCCCCTCCTCAGCGCGTGCAGGCAGGAGGACATCTCAGCTTCTTTGAGCGATACCTGACGCTGTGGGTATGTCTGTGCATTTTGGCAGGCATTGCGCTGGGTCGATTGTTTCCCAATGTGGCGATCGCCCTGGATCGCATGAGTGTCTATCAGGTTTCCATTCCCATTGCCATTTGCCTGTTCTTCATGATGTATCCCATCATGGTGAAGATTGATTTTTCGCAGGCTAAGAGAGCCGCTCGAACGCCCCGCCCAGTGCTGCTAACGCTGGTGGTGAACTGGCTGATCAAACCGTTCACAATGGTCGCTTTTGCCCAATTCTTTTTGGGATATCTATTCCGTCCGCTGATTACCGGAACAGAAGTTATCCGGGGAAACGAAATCTCGCTGGCAAACTCCTACATCGCCGGGACAATTTTGCTGGGCATTGCGCCCTGCACGGCGATGGTGCTGATGTGGGGATACCTGTCCTTTGGCAATCAGGGCTTGACGCTGGTAATGGTGGCGGTCAATTCCCTTGCAATGCTATTTCTCTATGCGCCGCTGGGACGCTGGCTGCTGGCGGCGAACAATCTCGCAGTGCCCTGGGAAACCATTGTGCTATCGGTGCTGATTTACGTGGGGCTACCGCTGCTGGCGGGGGCGATTTCACGCACCTGGATTTTGCGGTACAAGGGTCAAGCCTGGTTTGAGCAGGTGTTTTTGCGCTATCTCAGCCCGGTGGCGGTGGTGGCGCTGCTGACGACGCTGGTGCTGCTGTTTGCCTTCAAGGGCGACCTGATTGTGCAAAATCCGCTGCATATCTTGCTTATTGCAGTGCCGCTGTTTGTGCAGACGAACTTTATTTTTTTAATTTCTTACGTAGCGGCGCAAAAGCTGGGACTTTCCTACGAAGACGCAGCCCCCGCAGCCATGATCGGCGCGAGTAATCACTTTGAAGTGGCGATCGCCACGGCTGTCACGCTCTTTGGCCTCAACTCTGGTGCAGCGCTGGCCACGGTGGTGGGTGTACTGATTGAGGTGCCCGTGATGCTGATGCTGGTGGAAGTTTGCAAGCGCACGGCGTTCTGGTTTCCGCGTGAGCCGGAAAAGGCAACGCTGCTCGACCCTCGATGTATTAAAAACCTGCCATGAAGCCGACCCACACCTCCAAATCGCTGCCGATCAAAGTAGATTTTTTGACTGCCGAACAGTTGCAGCAGCCTGGACAGATCGGCTTGATGTGGGAAAGGCGGCGATCGCCCTCCAGATAACGGCCCCTCAATTCCGCCGATCCAGGCTGCGTTTAAGGCCTAAAATGGAGGGTACTTTCCGTTATCTATCTGCACAAGCAAGGAGTTGCGTTCGTGGAGTCCCGATACAACCCCGCCGAGATTGAGGAAAAGTGGCAAGCTGCCTGGGACGCGCAAGGGCTAGACCAAACGCTGGAAGACCCCAGCAAGCCCAAGTTTTACGCGCTGTCCATGTTTCCCTATCCGTCGGGCAACCTGCACATGGGCCATGTGCGGAACTACACGATTACCGACGTGATCGCTCGCGTGCAGCGGATGCGCGGCTATCGCGTGCTGCACCCGATGGGCTGGGATGCGTTTGGCTTGCCAGCAGAAAATGCGGCGATCGATCGCGGCATCGCCCCCGCCAAATGGACGTATCAGAACGTCGCCCAGATGCGCGCTCAGCTCAAGCGGCTGGGCCTGTCCTACGACTGGAATCGCGAAGTCACCACCTGTTCGCCGGATTATTACAAATGGACGCAGTGGATTTTTCTGCAATTTCTGGAGGCTGGGCTGGCCTACCAAAAAGAGGCGGCGGTGAACTGGGACCCCATCGACCAAACCGTGCTAGCCAATGAGCAGGTCGATAGCGAGGGCAAATCCTGGCGATCGGGCGCAAAGGTGGAGCGGCGCTTGTTAAAGCAGTGGTTTCTCAAAATCACCGATTATGCCGAACAGCTCCTGCAAGACCTGAACCAGCTCGACGGCTGGCCCGAGCGCGTCCGCCTGATGCAGGAAAACTGGATTGGCAAGTCCACGGGCGCAGAGGTGGTTTTCAAGACCGAAGCGGGCGACGATCTGAAGGTTTATACCACCCGTCCCGACACGCTGTGGGGCGCAACTTTTATGGTGCTGTCGCCAGAGCATCCGCTGGTGGACAAACTGACGACGGCTGAGCAAGCTGCTGAAGTCACAGCATACAAAGCCGCCGCCGCTGGCAAGAGCGAGATTGATCGCACCGCCGAAGACCGCGAGAAAACCGGCGTGTGGACGGGCAGCTACGCCATTAACCCGGTGAATGGCGAACCAATTCCCATCTGGATTGCTGACTACGTGCTGATGGGCTATGGCACGGGCGCAATTATGGCCGTGCCCGCGCATGACCAGCGCGACTTTGAGTTTGCCCGCAAGTTTGGGCTAAAGGTGACGGTGGTGGTGCAGCCGGAGGGCGAGACGCTGGATGGCGACACCATGACCAGCGCCCATGCAGGCGATGGCGTGATGGTGCGCTCTGGGCCGCTGGACGGCATCCCAGCGGGCAAGGGCGCGGGGCAGAGTGTCGAGGCTGCTATAAAATGGCTGGAAGCCAACGGCAAAGGCAAGGGCACGGTCAACTATCGCCTGCGCGACTGGCTGATTTCGCGGCAGAGATACTGGGGCTGCCCAATTCCAGTGGTGCATTGCCCCAGTTGCGGCACGGTGCCCGTTCCAGACGATCAGTTGCCCGTACAGTTGCCGGATCAGGTGGAGTTTTCGGGGCGCGGGCCGTCGCCGCTGGCCAAGCTAGAGGACTGGGTGAATGTGCCCTGCCCAACCTGCGGCGAACCTGCGAAGCGCGAAACCGACACGATGGACACGTTCATCTGTTCATCGTGGTATTTCCTGCGCTATCCCGATGCGCGAAACGAGGACGCAGCCTTTGACCCAGCTAAAACCAACGACTGGATGCCGGTGGATCAGTATGTCGGCGGGATTGAACACGCGATTTTGCACTTATTGTATTCGCGGTTCTTTACTAAGGTGTTGCGCGATCGCCACTTGCTCAATTTCGACGAACCTTTCAAGCGCCTGCTGACCCAGGGCATGGTGCAGTCCGCCGCCTACAAAAACCCAGCGACGGGCAAGTACATTACGCCGTCCGACATTGCTGACCTGTCCGACCCGCGCGATCCGGCGACGGGCGACAAGCTGGAGGTGGTATTTGAGAAGATGTCGAAGTCGAAGTATAACGGCATCGACCCGAAGGACGTGCTGGAAAAGTACGGTGCAGACACCGCCCGCATGTTTATCTTATTCAAAGCGCCGCCGGAGAAAGATCTGGAGTGGGATGATGCCGATGTGGAAGGGCAGTTCCGCTTTTTGAACCGGGTCTGGCGTTTGGTGACGGAGTTTGCTCAGGGGGCGAGCCAGGGGTCAGGGG
>RFIF01000233.1 GCA_003695655.1 Cyanobacteria bacterium J069 | reverse complement strand
TTAGACGATGGCGATCGCTCTGTCGGGTTCCCATCTTCGTCGGTTTCAAACCGGCCGCCCTCGATCACAAAGCGCCCGTGGTCTTTGCGGAGCATTGTGCCTTGGCGAACCAGATACAGCGTAGACATGCCATCCCTCCAGGTCCATTCTTTGGATTCAATTTGCACCGGCTTTTCATCGCGCACCCGATAGCCCATGACCACATACAACGGCGGCGGAATTGGCTGTTCTGAAGTTTGGACGGCTGCCAAAAGCGCCTGCTGCATTTGGGTCGCCTGGGGCGGCGGGTCGCTGTAGTGGAGAATGGGCGATGCCTGCTGATGGGCCGCTTTTTGGGCGATCGCAACTTCCTCGATATGCCGCTGCCGCTGGCTTTTGGGCTGGTCTTGCACAACGAGCGATCGCACAAAGGTATGTCCTAGAAACCGGAAGCCGTCGTTGAAATGGGTGACGCGGGTTTTGTCGGGGTGCAGCTCCAGCCCCATCGTGTCGAGCAAATCTTCTACCAGGTCGTGGGCTTTTTCGATGCGCGCTTTGGACTTGGCCAAAATCACAAAATCATCGGCATAGCGCACCAGCTTGAGTCCAGCGGCTTCAATGGCTTCATCAAAATCATCGAAATACACATTCGCCAAAATGGGTGAAATCACCGCGCCCTGGGGCACACCCTTATTGGGCAAGATCAGCCCCGACGCAGTGGACACGCCGCTGCCGATCCACCGCTCCACCAGCCGCCCGATCGCCGGATCATGCACCCGCTCTTGCAGCTCATCAAACAAGCGACCGTGCTGAATATTGTCAAAATATTTCACCACGTCCGCATCCAGCACCCAGTCATAGCCCTGCTGTCGCCACTGGTCGATCTGCTGCACGGCGCTTTTGTAAGACCGGCCGGGGCGATAGGCAAAGCTGCTGTTTTCAAACTGGGGTTCCAGCAGGGGATGCAGCAGATTCAGCAGGGCTTGCTGCACAATGCGATCGCGCACGGTGGGCACGGCCAGCCCGCGCCACTCGGTTTTGGGTGGTTCCCCCGGTTTGAGCTTGGGCTTTTTGGGAATGTGGAGCGATCGCAGCGGCATCGGCTGGTAGGTGCCCGTTTCGATTTGGCGGCGCAGCGTGGCCAGCTTGCGATCGGCATCCTGCTCAAACGCTTCAACCGTTTCGCCATCCACCCCCGCGCAGCCCCGGTTGCGCCGCACCTTGAGCCAGGCCTGCTCAAAGTTTTCTGCCGACAGAAACCGTTGCCAATCCAGTTTGGGCCAATTCAGCGTGGGCCGATCCAGCATGGTGATATCTCCTGCAAGGAAAGAAAAGCTAAAGGTTGCGAGGCAAAACCAGAGCCAGCGATTAGATTTAGAGAGCAGCAGATGGTGTAGAACCAGCATGGATGAGGTTTTTCAAGCTGATGTCGCTCGATATCATGCCTGCTCAGGTCTAATCTTCCATTGCCTTGGAAGCCCCCCCTTCCAAGTGGGTGTAAAACAGTTAGGTATAGACCCGGTATCGACATCAAACATTGAGGTTTGCCCTGCACTCTGCGAAACAACTATGCGAAATACGCTGACTGAAGCCATCACCCAAGCCATTAAGGTCGTGTTTAATGCAGAGACGATTCTGCCGTTTTTTGTGGGGTCGGTTTGCTTAGGAATCTTTGGCAGCGCGGTGTATGACCTGCTCCAGTCGTGGTTGGGCGATGATGCGGTGGCGCTAGTCCGCATTGCGCTGATTTCGCTGCTGATCTTGGTGGGGGCGATCGCCGCCGTGTCGTGGCTCATCTCCCGCCAGATCGCCCTATTACCAACCGACATTCCTTTTGAAGTGCAGCAAAAAAATCTAGATCGAAAGTATCGTGGATTGGTTTTGCTGGTGAGTAATCCAGAAGCCTGCGAAACGGCCATTCGTTTCCATCTGCCCACGCTCAAACGCTGCTGGTTGGTCTGCTCTCGCGAGAGTTTGGAAAAGGCGCGAGAGTTACGTCGCAAGTTTCCGAATGTATGTGTGGATTCTCCAATTGTGGTGAACGATATCTACGATCCGCTGCAATTTTACAGATGTGTGAATGAGATTTATCTCACTCGCCTACCCAAGGATCTGCCTGAGCGAGACGTGATTGCAGACTATACGGGCATGACGGCCCACGCCTCTGTGGGCACGGTGCTGGCCTGCATCAACACAGTTCGTCCGCTGCAATATACCCCCGCCCGAACCGATCCGAAAACTGGCAGAGTCATCGGTTCTCTCGATCCAATCCGCGTGACGCTGGGGATGCAGAATGGAGGGCGATCGCGTCGGGGCGATCGGCAAAAGGCAAGCTAACTCTGGTGCGCCATCTGCCACTGGTTTGGGGTGCCGCGTTAGATTCTAGTGTCCGGTTTTCTGTCTTTTTCATCTTTGAGCAAGCGCTATGTTTCTCGTCCTTCTCGAAACGTCTGGCAACCAGGGCTATATCTTTTCGACCAACAAGCTGCGTGAGAACGTGGGCGCGTCGGAGCTGACCTTTCGCGCTGGCACGAAATGGGTGCTAGATGCCGTCGCTGAAAATGGTGGGCATCCTCATTTAGGAATCTGGAAAAATTCGCAGGGCACGGAAGAAGTCCGAGGAGATAAAGTCCGGAAAAAACTGATGGACTCAGCGCTAAATCCGCCGCTGGAGTCAATGCCGGACATTGATGCTGAAATCATTCTGGCGACTTCTGGCAAAGCGCTGATCATCACTCGTGATCAGGAAAAAGCAAGAAAAATCATTCAAGCCGTCACGCTGAAGGCACTGGAAGAAGCACCTGGCTTAGATATCTTTGGTGTGTTTGAGGAATTTAACTGGGAACGTGAAAATCTATCAGATGTGAACGAGCGAGTGCATCGCAAGTTTGCAGAAGCGCGATCGCATAATCCCACCCATCATCTCCGCTTCTTGCGGCTGCCCGTGGTCGATCAGTGCGCCACCAGCGGACTGCCTGCAAACGAAGTAGATGCAAAAGCGGCTGGAGGAAAGTCTGTGCTGCGATCGCGCGTCTCTATGGCAAAGCGCAAGAATTACGACAGCAATATTAAACGCATTGAAGAGTTACTCAAGCGAAATCAGATTCCTCAAAGCTTTTCAAAAAGCATTAAAGATTTGGATGATGAGGATGAACGGCAAAGCAGGCAGGGTTCCTGGCGAGCCGTGATTCATGCCGACGGCAACGGACTGGGCGAAATTTTCCTCAAGTTTGGAACGCACCTAACCAAGCTGGGGAAGATGACGGGTGATATTAGCCAAGACAATCGCACCTATGTTGACGCTCTGCGCCGCTTTTCCCTAGCACTCGATGTTTGCACCGAGCAGGCGTTTATCACGGCGCTCCAGTCTTTTGGAACTGAGATTGAGAAATTACCCATTGTTCCTTTGGTGCTGGGCGGCGATGACCTGACGGTGGTTTGCGATGGAAAAGCGGCGTTGCGGTTTACGCAGCAGTTTCTGCTTGCCTTTGAAGCCGAAACTCAAAAAGTTGATGAGCAGCACTATGATGGCATTCTCCCGGAAGTTGCCAAGTCTGCGCTAGGCGTTGATCGTCTCTCGTCCTGTGCAGGGGTGGCAATTATCAAACCTCATTTCCCGTTTTCGGTTGCCTATGAGCTTTCGGAAGCGCTCATGCAGTCGGCAAAAGAGGTAAAGCGCAAGCTCACCCATGTTTTACCCAATGAAGCCAGACCCGTTCCTTATCCCTGCTCCGCGCTGGATTTTCATGTGCTGTATGACACAAGCGGCGTGAATTTAAAACAGATTCGCGATCGCCTTAGCCCCACATCCGACACTCAGCTCTACATCGCGCCCTATGTTATTACTCCCATTGAAAATCTGTTAGCCGAAAATCAGATGACGGAATGGGCAGCGCCTCATCAATGGAACCATTTGGAACGTCGAGTTGAGGCGCTGAATGCCAAGGATGAGGACGGACGGCGCAAACTGCCGAATAGCCAGATGCACAACCTGCGGAATGCATTGCTACAAGGTGTGGATCTGGCAGACGCACAGTATCGGCTGATTCGCGATCGCTATGTTGATTCATCTGAAAATTCACATGCTGATTCACAAAATCAAGATGCCGATGAAGATGGCGATCGCCCACTTGCCGACATCCGAGCGCTGGAAGGAGATCACAAGTCTTTATTCACAAAAGTTACTGATCCTGTCACAGGAAAATTACTCAAGATGACTGGCTTGCTGGATGCGCTGGATGCGGCCGATTTTTTGACGGCTGACGTCTCTGCTGACCCAACTTTTCAACGCGCTGCCGACCAGGAGGATGGCTAAATGAAATTTCAACTCACGATTAAGATGCAGAGCGATTGGCATGTGGGCGCTGGCGCTGGCAGGCGAGGCGACATCGATCGGCTGATTCAGCGCGACACCGACGGCTTACCCTACTTGCCTGCAAAAACGCTCACGGGCATTTGGCGAGATGCCTGCGAACTCATTGCCGATGGGCTGGATAGCAATGGGATTTCTGAGGATGCATCCACATCCTGGAAACAGTGGGTCGATTTCTTATTTGGAGATCAGCCTGCGATCGCCAAATCTCCTGTCTCAAACGCACCCCAACCCGCAGCACTCTCGATTCGAGCCGCGCACCTTCCCACCTGCATTAAAGACTTGCTTCAGCACCGTGCTAGACACCATAAATCGGCACATCAAGCCTTGCAAAGCGCGTTTACCTTCATCAAACCAGGAATCAGCATTGATGCTAAGACGGGTTGTGCAGAAGAAGATTTTCTGCGCTTTGAAGAGATGGCGCGGATTGGCACGGTGCTAACGGCAGATTGTGAATTGCTGGCAGCGTTGACTCAGGATCAGCAGCAAGCAGCCTGCACCCTGTTGGCAGCAGGCGCAAAGGTGGTGGAACGGCTCGGCGGCAAGCGGCGGCGCGGCGCGGGGCGCTGCCAGTTTAAAATTGACTGGCCAGAGGATGCTGGGTTTCGGCAAACTGCATGGGATCTTTTGGCGCGGGATGCACCTGAGCTTCCAGAAGCTCCATCAGATCAGACAAAAGATCAGACAAATTCTTTGGAAATTCGCAGTGATCAATCTGGGTGGCAGCGAATATCGATCGCCCTAGAAGCCCTAACGCCTCTGGTCATTCCAGCCCGCACGATTGGCAACGTTGTCGAAACGCTGGACTACATTCCGGGCACGAATTTGCTGCGGCTGGTGCTGCAACAGTTGCGATCGCTGGGCGTGGATTTGGGCGATGCGGTGGCGCGGGGCGATCTGTTGGTGACGAATGCCACGACTGCGATCGCCGACCAGCCAGGGCAGCCGATTCCTGCTTGCCTGTTTTACGAAAAATCGGGCGGCGGCTTGACCAAAGGGGGCACGGTCTACAACCGCTTTTGCGAACCGGAGCCATCCTCTCAGCTCAAGGGCTATCGCAGTGGTTATGTTGAGTTCACGAAGCCCCTGGAAACGCTCCCCGGTTACCAAACAGTCGATACGCTCGTTGGCACGCACAACACTATCGAAGACCAATACCAGCGCCCCACCAGCGAGGTCGGTGGAGTCTATAGCTATGAGGCGATCGCTCCAGGAACGTTCTTGCAAGCCGAACTGCGAATACGACAGTCGCTCTATGAGGCACTGCGTCAAAAACATCCTAACTGGTATGAGAAATTGCAGGGACATCACCGGATTGGACAATCTAAAAAAGATGACTACGGAGCCATTGATATCACTGTAAAGATCATTCAACCGGAACGCGAAACGTATACCCAAACGGAGGATTCAAAACCAACAGAGAAACTTTGGGTGTGGCTGCTTTCAGACGTGCTTCTGCGGAATGAGTGGCTACGGCCGACGGCATCGGTAGAAGACTTTCGGCAGGCACTCCAGCAGACGCTTAACGCTGAGGGAGATGATTCTATTCAGCTAGAACTCTCCACTCCTGGCGAAGGATTAGTTTCTGCCATGCTGCGATCGCACCGGGTCGAATCCTGGCAAACGCAGTGGAAACTGCCCCGCCCGTCTCTGGTTGGCATCGCGGCGGGAAGCTGCATGGTCTTTGAGGTTACTGGAACGCTCGATCCTCAGCGCCTCAGACAGCTTGAGCTATCGGGCATTGGCGAACGAACCGCCGAAGGCTATGGCCAGCTTTGCTTTAACCATCCATTGCTCAGTGAACCGTTGAGCGCAAAGAAACCAAACCGCAAACCAGAGGAAGCCTTGAAATCTCAAGAAGCTGAGCTAGATACACCGCCGCCATTGCTTAGTGCATCTAACCGCAATTCTGACGTTTTTGACTACGCCCGCTTGATCGAGAAAGCTGCTTGGCGCGAAGCCATTCGCAGGGCTGCTCTGTTTTTGGCAAGTGAGGGCGATCGCCGCAAAGAGATTCTGGGCATTTGGATTGATAACGAGCGAGACGAACCTAGCCAGCCCAGCATGAGCCAGCTTGGTGGCTTGCGGTCGGTCGTCTCTCAACTGAAATTCAATCAAAAAGGCTCCGTCCTATCCTGGATCGAAAACATTCGGGATAAGCGCTCTAACAAGTGGGATGGAACAAGGGATGGACTTGGTAAGATCGAGCGTCTAATCAATGAAGAGGAACATATCTGGAATCAGGTTCGTAACGCACTTCAGAACGCTGAGTCGAATCAAAACAGCCTCAACTATCCTTTACTTCAGGAACTCACGCTGACCGAGACAGGCGACGCAGACCTGAAGCGAGAACTCTGGGCTGAGGCGATTCAGGTTGTAGTTTATGCCTGCATTCATGCCCATAAACGAGAGTTAGAACCTATAGACCGGGAACAAGAAACCCTTGTAGGAGGAGCAGGATATGGCGCGTAAGATAGACGCTCGATACATCATCAAAGGTACACTGGTTGCCGAAAGCCCCCTGCACGTTGGCGGTGTCAACAATGACCCAACAGTCGATCTCACCCTGGCAGTCAACGGAGCCGGAGCCTACTACATTCCCGGCACTAGCCTTGCCGGGGCGCTGCGCGGCTGGATGGAGGAACTGGAGGGAGACTCCCCGGTGATTTCTACGCTCTGGGGGCCGCGTCTGGGACAAAATGGCGGGACGCAAAGCGATGAAGGACACGCGAGTTGGGTGCTGGTAGAAGATGCCGGGATTCAGGGCGATGTGCAAACCGAACTGCGCGATGGTGTGGGAATCGATCGCTTTGGCGGCAGCGCCGCAGAATACATCAAGTTCGATCGCGCGATTTTGCCAAAAGGCAGCAAGCTAAATTTGCACATTACGTTAGAGCGGGTCGCAGAGTCAAAGTTGGCGCTGAATGATGCTGAATGGGCGCTGGTTTGCCAGTTGTGGGCGGGGCTATTGCGATCGCTGCAAGAGGGCGAACTGAGCCTGGGCGCTGCCAAGACGCGGGGATTGGGAGTGGTCAGATTAGAAGACGTGCAGATCAAGGAGCAAATATTTAACTCTCCTGCGGGTATTTTGGCGCTGCTCAGAGGGGAATCTGGCAACTCGTCGATCTTTGATCTGGAGGCAGACACGCTGCGAAAGGCGCGTCCTGGTCTAACAGTCACCATTGACTGGGAACCCCTTTCGCCTCTGATGGTGAAGGCAGAGCGCGAGGGCATCGCAGTGGATATGCTGCCTTTGGTGAGCGGCATCGGCGACCAGGTTGCGTTTGTGCTGCCGGGAAGCTCCATCAAAGGGGCATTGCGAACCCAGGCAGAGCGCATCGTTCGCACAGTTTGTCCTGCGTTCAATCATGCCGCAGCAACAAAGCCAGCCGATTCCAAAAAAGCATTTTTGCAGCAGATCGAGGTTCCCCTGATTGAAAACCTGTTTGGCAAGGCTGCTAGTAAACAGCAGCTAGGGTGCATGGGTGCCTTAGCCATTACCGATTGCTACGCTAAGCACGAAATCTCAGTACAGCAATGGGAAAGGGTGCAAACCGCAAAGGAATCCTCTGATTTGCTACAGGCTCTGCAAGACGCAAGGCTGCATGATGTGCAACAGGCGTTTCACGTTGCGATCGATCGCTGGACGGGTGGCGCAGCGGATCAGTTTCTGTACAGCACGCTGGAGCCGATGGGCGTGAAATGGCAACCGATCGCCCTCCGGCTGAATCTGCATCGTTTGGCAGGAGAGGATTTGCAAAAACAGGGTGTGGCACTGCTGCTGCTAGTGTTGCGAGATCTGATTCAGGGGCGAATTCCGCTGGGGTATGGCGTGAATCGAGGCATGGGGGCGATCGCCATCAAATCCATCTCGTTTTCAGCCAGCGGCGCGAACTTACCTGACGAAATCCAAGCCCTTCACAACGTCACGCTAAAGGTTGAACCAGAACAATCGCGAACTTACCTCACTGCTCAGCATCTCGCTCAGATTAGCAGCCTTAGAGGTTTGAACGATGCCTGGAAAGCCTGGATCGAATCAACAATTCCTCAGGAGGTCGCATCATGAGCGAGGCAGTCGCTACCAAAACGAAACTGTACAGACAATCGCAGCAGGACATCTCTCTGGAAGACGCGCTGAACCAGGTTCAAGACCTGATGCCAGGGGCGATCGCACTTTTGTATAGCCCAGAGGCTTGTAGCTTCGGCAGATTAGAGTCAGATGGGCGAGTCACAATTTGCCGCAACGGTGAACAGGGTTGGCAAGAGCAGACCCTGGATTTATCCCCAGTTTTTGAAGTCAGAGTGTTTAATGAACGGGCTGAACTGCGCTGGCTCAGCATTCCTGGCAGCAAAGGAAAAGCCGTGCTGATCTCGGAAACGGAGCTGGGAAAAAAGTTTGCAGACGACACAGGGGAGTTGAGCTATCTCAAAGCTGCCGAACAGACGTATTTGCTTTGGGGTGAACCCCTGAACAAGGTGAAGCAGGCAGCACCAGCCAACTGGAGTATTTTATCTGCCGCTCGAATTGGAACCATGCCCGTTCCGATTGCACCAGGCTCTAACAACCAAACCATTGTTGAACTTCGTAGCCGTGAATATCTGGGCGAGATTGAACCATACGGCAATGTCGCAGTCCAAGAAGAACGCTTGATGAACTTAATCTGGCAAACCAAACAGAGGGAGAGCAACCATGAATAAAAAGCGGGTTGATTGGTCACAGTTGGCACAGCTCAAATCTCAGTTGCCACCTGGGGAAGAAGGCGATGCAGCTTCAGAAGAAGAAATTGAGCAAATATCTGCTTTTCAAGAAGGATTTCATAATCCTTACAATTTCATTCCTGCGCCCAGTCGAAAGCAAACTGGGGAACTTCAGGATGAAAAGCCATCGGGTCACGCAAGCTATTTAAAGAATAAGTGGAGTGGACGCATTCGTGTTGCTCTAGAGACAATCACACCCCTGCTGATTCCGGATGCCGCCAACCTCAAGGAAATCGGCAGAGAAAAGCATAAAAGCTATCCAATCCGAAAGCTCGGCGA
>RFIF01000232.1 GCA_003695655.1 Cyanobacteria bacterium J069 | reverse complement strand
TGGTGCTGTTCATAGCGCTGGCGCAGCCCCCGCAGAATTTCCACGGTTTCGGCCACGCTTGGCTCGCCTACGGTCACTGGCTGAAAGCGGCGCTCTAGCGCGGCATCCCGCTCGATGTGCTTGCGATATTCCTCCAGCGTGGTGGCTCCGAGACACTGGAACTCGCCCCGTGCCAACGCCGGCTTGAGCAAATTAGCAGCATCCATGCCGCCTTCCAGCGCACCTGCGCCGACCAGCGTATGGATCTCGTCGATCACAAGAATGATGTTGCCCGCCTGACGCACCTCTTCCATGATCTGCTTGATGCGCTCTTCAAAATCGCCCCGAAAGCGGGTTCCTGCCAGCAGGGTGCCCATGTTGAGGCTAATGATCTGCTTATCCAGCAGAAACTCAGGCACATCCTGGTTGACGACGCGCTCGGCTAGTCCTTCGGCGATCGCCGTTTTGCCGACGCCCGGCTCTCCGATTAGCACCGGATTGTTTTTGGTGCGGCGACCCAAAATTTGCACCACGCGCTCGACTTCTTTTTGGCGGCCCACCATCGGGTCGAGCTTGCCATCAGCAGCTAGCTCCGTCAGGTTGGTGCCAAACTCTTGCAGCATCTTTTGCTTGCGGCTGTTGCGTCCGGGGCGGTTCATAGTGCTGCCGATAGAAACTTCTGCGACCTCGCCCACGGCGCGGATGACCGTCGTTCTCAGTTGATCAAGATCGACCCCCAGGTTTTCCAGGACTTTTGCGGCGACGCTTTCATGTTCCTGGGCCAGGCTCAGCAGCAGGTGCTCGGTGCCCACATGACGCTGATCGAGGCGGCGAGATTCCTGAAACGCCTGCTCAAAGACTCGTTTGGATTTGGGTGTAAAAGGAATTTCGGGCGGCACAAAGCCAGAGCCGCGCCCAATAATATTTTCAACCTCGCTGCGGGCGGCTTCAACGGTGACGCCCAGATCAGCGAGCACCTCTGCCGCAATGTGGTCTTTCACCAGCAGCAGCCCCAGCAAAATCTGCTCCGTCCCGACAAAGTTGTGTCCGAGCCGACGGGCTTCTTCCTGGGCCGCCATTACCACGGCGATCGCTTTTTCAGTGAAATACTCAAACATCCTCAGAACCTTAAATGAGGTTTGCCCGGTTTGCCGATTGGCTCCCCGTCAGAAGCACATGCCGCGAGTATCCAGCGGTTTATCAAGTCCCAAAGCTGGTGCATATGAATTTTTATGTACTCCGTAGTTCTAATGTATCCGCAATCTCAGGTAGATAGGAGGGAGGATAACCGTATCTATAGAAAGAGGTAGGACAGCAATGAAAACAAGGCAGGATTGGGGGTGAATTGCTCTGACAAAGATTTGGTCTAGGGCGCGTCATCAATTCACCTCAGAACCCTTGAGAAATCAGCACGATCGCGCCCGCCCAAACAAACCAGGCTAGGGGCTGAAACTCCTCAGAAACCTACTATTTCGCCGATAATTGATGACAGCCCCTAGGGGGTTACGTCTTTTATCTCAATTGTTTACCTCCATCAAAATGCAGTAAAAAAAGCGATGAGAGAAACCGCCCTGTAGCCATGACGGTTGAGCTAGAACTGCGGAAAACCCCTCTAATTTGGGCAGCATTCCACACCTACCAAACCCTCGTCAAATCTAGGCTGTAGCTTGATACTGAGGATTATTCAGCCATTGAGGCAGCCATTGAGGTTTATCGAGGTTTTGATCATGTTTCACCCGACCCATTTACTCGTTTCCCGTTCTCGCAAAACGCCCGTGCAGCTTGTGCCCAGTTCCAGCGGTCTGATGCTGCTGACCGAAACAGAATTTCAGGCTGGAACCGACGCCGCGTTTGAAATGCGCCCGCGATTGGGCATCTTTTGCAAAGGTGTGCCGCTGGTGGGCTATAGCCTACAGCCTCTGCCTACCCCTGTTTCAGTTGCACCCGCCTCTGCCGCCGGGCAGTCTCGCTAACGAACGAGTCTTGTTCAGGAGCCAGGTTTGTAGCCAAATCAGGCTTGTTCTCGAACCAGGCTTGTTCTCGAACCAGGCTTGTTCTCGAACCAGTCTCGTTTACAAACTAATCTTGTCCAGAGGTCGAGAGGCCGAGAGGTCTTTGGGAACCTGCGGTCAGGTCAGCGATGCTCCCTGCTCAGCTTAGCTTGACTGCCTCACTTGACTGCCTCACTTGACTGCCTCAGTAGATCTCTATAGACTATGCCAACTGATCCCCCTTCAAACTGTGCCTTATGAGCACTGTGCCTCCTATGACGTTGCCGTTGTCGCGGATGAGATCGCCCCTGCGTTTTGGGCTTGCCTCTTTGCTGGTTGCCCTGGTGATTCCGTTGGTGATGTCCATGGCGATCGCCCAGACCCCAGACCCCGCAACCAACCCCGTCCCCAACAATGACTCTCCCGCGATGACAGACGAGGCTCTACCCGAGGTTTCTCCCGATGACCCTACTGCTCAGGCGACCCTCAGCGGCACGGTCTTCTATCTTCAGCGTAGTGCGCTGCCGCCTAATGCTATTCTGCGCGTGCAGTTGCTAAACGTGTCGCGGGCTGATGCGCCTGCTGTGGTGCTGGGTGAGCAAATCATCGAGACGAAGGGGCGACAGGTGCCGTTTAGCTTTGAGATTCTTTACGACCCAGCTTTCATTCAAGACAACTACCGCTACAGCGTGCAGGCGCGGATTACGGTGGACGATCGTTTGATGTTTACCAGCACTCAGTCTTATCCAGTCATTACGCTGGGCCATCCTAGCAGCGTCGATATTCGCGTCGATCCGGTTAGTCGGAATCCGTAGAAAGTGCTGGAATGTGGACATCGGTGCTGCTTGTTCACCCTATTGGCCCTTGCTTGGAGGCTGAGGGTCGCCCTGGTGTTTCAGGTGTTCATTCGCTCGTAGATCGCTGAGGCTGAGGGTGAATAGCGCGTCAGGTAGGAGAAGATCCAGAATTTGATGCAGGCGTCGATAAACACGGGCACGGTGGCGATGAAGCCGTTAATGAAGACTTTGCTTTCGGGCAGCCCAAAGTGGCGCGACACGCCTTCTAGAATTACTTCCCAGCCCTCGGCCGAGTGAAATCCCACAAAAATATCAGTGACGAGAATAAACAGGAAGACTTTGGCGGGATCGCTGAGGGATAGAAACGTGCGATTGGAGAAGCTGCCTAGTAGCACAATGCGATCGCGCCCAAAGTAAACCAGCGCCACCAGCACCAGCACCGAGGTCAAATCCGCCAGCACGTTTTTCAGCCCGTCGAGCTGTTCTTCGCGGGCGTCACGCCACAGCTCTACCGCTTTTTCTTGCAGCGCCAGCTCATATTCACGGTCTTCTTCAAGACGGAGTTCGGGCAGATCTGGCGCGATGGGCACGTCGGTCGCGGGCAAGTCAGTCGTGATAATCAGGTTTTGCAGACCGCTACTAGCAAGGTTGGGGGCTGGGGTGTGGGCGTCTAGCAGGGGCATGGCGGCGGCTGAGTCAGCGGGAGGGGGCGACACAGGCGGACTGAGCGGCGGACTGATGAGGGTTTTGTTTTCGATCGCCTGGTTAAACAATGACCGCTTGCGCTGCCAAAAGGAACCGCGTGACTGGCCCATTTCGGGGGGTTGGTAGTTTTTGAGCAGCCGCTGAATTTCTAGCGCTTCTTTGTATTCGTTAAATTCTGCAAGAAACTCTTCTTCAATCTCGGTACTCAGTTCGACGGCGCTGGGATGGCGATCGCTATAGTCGCCCAACAGCGGCTCGAAGACCAGGTTTTTACAAGCACCTGCGTCAGCAGCGGCAGCAACAGTAAGACTGCCAGCCAGCGCATGGCGATGCGGTTTTGCTTGCGACGCAGCCGTAGCTCGGTCACGACTTCCTGCTCGGAAAGCGGGCTGAGTTCTTTGCCCAGCGAAGACAGCCGCCCCAGGAATGAGTCATCATAGCCCATCGCTCTGATATTTCGAGGAGAGATTAAAGGTCGAGCGGATGAGGCTTTACCGAGTTTTGGCTTGGGGTCTTTGGCGAGGGGGTCTGCGAGAGCGGTTTCGGTGGTGGGTTCTGCGCCAGCTTCGACGACCATCTGGTCTAGCTCGTCGTCGAGGTCGCGATATTTGCCGATTACTCGTTCAATAAAGTCCAGTTTTTCTAAAATTTGCGGCGCTTGTGTGGTTATGGCGGCTGGGGTGGCGGCTCCTGCTTCGGCGTCGGCGGTTTGCAGGAAGCTGGCAAGGCGAAAGCGGGTCAGGCTGGCCCGCACGCTCAGCAGTTGGCGATCGCGCCGAGTTTTGACATAGTCAAACACGGTCTTGCTGAGGCTGGGGCTAAAGGCAATGCGATCGCCCCCAAAGTATTGATTTTCTAGCTGTTGAATTTGCAGTGCGCTGCGATACGCTGTTTCGAGCGATCGCTGTTGGTTTTGCGCCAGCCAGCGGTTTACCCGATTGGCTCCCGAAGCCCACCACCGATTTTCGCTACTCATCCGCTATTGCTTTCAGTCGTTGTGCGCTGTAAATCTAAATCTGCCATCCAATTTCTAAAAAGCGGGTTGACGCTAGAAAAGACTTCATAATTGATGCCAAATAATTTTGGTCGGGTTTGATTCTCTTAGTTCCGAACCAACAGCCTTGGGGGGAAGCTCCCCCCAAACCCCCATGCAGGGGACGAAGCGTCCCCCACACCCC
>RFIF01000020.1 GCA_003695655.1 Cyanobacteria bacterium J069 | reverse complement strand
GGATAGGGTGACAGGGTTTACGCTCCGTCACTCCATCACCGCGTCACTCCAATACTCCATCACGAATCTATCGAAAGTCCACGAATCGAGGCATCCAGCAACTGCATCGGGTGCAGCACGGGCACCGACTTACCCTGGCGCTCTAGGTGATGGCTGATTTGCACAAAGCAGCCGATGTTGGCGGAGGCGATGACCGATGCGCCCGTATTCAGCAGATTGGTGACTTTTTGCTGGCCCAGTTCCTCTGCAACTTCGGGTTGCAGGATGTTGTAAACTCCGGCGCTGCCACAGCAAAGGGCGGCGTCGATGGGTTCGCGGAGCTGCACGCCGGGAATTTGCCGCAGGAGCTGGCGCGGTTGCAGGCTGATCTTTTGCCCGTGCAGCATGTGGCAGGCGTCCTGATAAACCAGAGTGAGCGGCGCGTCTTGCAGCAGATGCAGCGGTGCCGTCAGCCCCACTTCGGCCAGAAATTCCTGTACGTCTTTCACTTTTTCGACGAACAGTCGAGCGCGATCGCCATACTCGGCATCGTCCTTCAAAATGTGCCCGTATTCCTTCAGCGTGTGCCCGCAACCAGAAGCGTTGATCAGCACAAAATCGACCTTTGCCTGCTCAAAGGTGTCGATCATCTGCCGCGCCAAGGCCTGCGCCTGTGCCTCTTGTCCCTGATGGTGCGACAGCGCGCCGCAGCAGCCCTGCACCGAGGGAATTACCACCTCGCAGCCATTCGCCGTGAGCACGCGCACCGTGGCGTCATTCACCTCCGGGTTAAACAAGCGCTGCACGCAGCCGAGAATCATGCCCACCCGGTATCGGGTTTTGCCTGCGGCAGGAATGAACTCCGGCAGGGTGTCCTGAAACGCCTGGGGCGACAGCGGCGGCAATAGCGACTCCATCGCCGCAAGCTGGGGCGCAATCTGGGGCAAAATGCCGAGCGATCGCACGAGTTTCTGTAACCCCGATTTTTGATACAGCCCGACGGGCCGCATCAGCAGCCGCAGCCGATTGGGATACGGGAATAGGGAGAAGATCAGGCGGCGAAAGAGCCGCATGGGGAGTGATCGCTCGAAGTTGCGCTCGATCTGCGGTCGCGTGGCGGCGATCAGCTTGTCGTATTGCACACCCGACGGGCAAGTGGTAACGCAGGCCAGGCAGCCCAGGCAGCTATCGAAATGCTGCACCGTGCTGGTGGCCAGCGGCGCATCGCCCTCATTGATCGCGTCCATCAGGTAAATCCGGCCGCGCGGCGAGTCGGTTTCTTTGCCGATCACCCGATAGCTGGGGCAAGTCGCCAGGCAAAAGCCGCAATGCACGCAGGCGTCGATCAGCTTAGGGTCGGGCGGCTCTTGTGCGTCGAAGCCCGGCAGATCAGCCGTGGGGTTGAGGTTCGTGAAGGAGAGGGGCGGGTCGGAGGTTTGCATGAGGAAGAGAGGAGAGAGATGAGGAGAAGGAGGGAGGGGGAGAGAGCAGGAGTGGGCGAGATGAAGGGATGAGGAGTTGGCGAGATGAGAAGCGGAAAAGATGGGGGAATGAGGCGAATTCAGTAGCAAAGTCTCCCTCTCTCCCCCTCTCCCTCTCCCCTCATCCAGCTAAATGCCGCCGACAAACCGCCCCGGACTCAGCAGCGCATCGGGATCGAACTGCTGCTTGATGCCGCGCATTAGCTCAAGGGCGTTGCCGGGATAGCCCCAGGGGTCGAGCTGCTGCTTGAGGTCGGTGGGGGCAGCGAGGAGGCTAAGGAATCCGCCCTGGGCCTCGCAGAGGCGGCGCAGGTCTAGCAGGCTGCTGGCGGAGGGAAGGTCGGCATCGAACCGGAGCTGTCCCAGTCCACTGCCTGCGTGGATGGCTCCATAGGTCAGGGATGGATACAGCGCCGTGATTTTCGCCAGAGTCGCCGCTGCCTGGTTGGGCCATACTCCTATTTTGCAGGTGAGAGCGGGGCTTGGGGCGATCGCCTCCCACTGTTCTGCTAATCGTTTCCATAGGGTCGCCTCGGCGGCGTCAGTGTGGACGGTGGCGGTGATTCCTGCGGCTTGACCAAACTGCCGCAGTTGCGCGGTCTGCGCGTCCAGGGCTACGGCAAGCCCCTGAAACTGCACCACCAGCCCCAAGCCGTCCTGTCCCAACTGCTGCATGGTAGGGGCGGCGACCAGTTCCACAGCCGTAGGGGTGAGGGCAGACGCGAGCAGGGCCTGGGTAACGCGGGCGATCGCCTCTAGCCCTCCCGAGAGCACCAGCGTCTTCGAGGCTTCGGGCAAGGGATACACGCGAAATGTGACTTCACTGAGGATGCCCAGCGTGCCCCAGGAACCCGTGAACAGCTTCATCAGATCGTAGCCCGCCACGTTTTTCACAACGCGCCCGCCTGCTTTGGCAATTTCGCCATCCGCCCGCACGAAGGTGATGCCAATCAGCAAATCGCGCACGCCGCCATAGCGATGGCGCAGGGAGCCGCTGTCGGCGGTGGCGATGATGCCGCCGAGGGTGGCCGCGTCGCCATAGGACGGGTTGAGCGGCAAAAACTGATTCTGCTGGGCGAGGTGGGCTTGCAGGTCTGCCAGGCGCATTCCTGCTTGAGCGGTGACGGTGAGATCGCCTGCGGCGTGGTCGATGAGCTGATTGAGCTGCGCGGTGCTGATGCCCACCTGCACGCCTTGTGCCAAGCCGCCCCAGTGCAGCTTGCTGCCGCTGCCAAAGGAGAGCGATCGCCCCTTCTCTTGATACAGTTGCTTTACCACGGCGGCAAGCTGGGCGGGCGTGTTGGGCTGCACGACGCACTCTGGCACAGAACCAGGGGCGAGTGCTTCTTTAAGTTGCGCTCTGAGGGGCGGCTCGACCTGCTCCCAGGCAGCCAACTGCTCACCATTCACCACGGACTGAAGGACTGGAATGAATTGGCTCATAAACGCTCATAAACCTGGCTCATAGACCTATTTATCGCCGGCTAACGGCTCGCCAGAGCCTCAGACTTTAGCCTGCTCAAATTTGATTGAAAAATTGTTTGCGTCTTAGCGTTTAGAGTAGAAGATTAACCACAAGGGAGCATGTCTCTATCTGGGGCAGGCGTCAGAATAATTTGCACCAGGCAAGCTGCGAGGGGCGGCAACCATGTCTCAATACGCCTTATTAATACGCCTCAGTGCGCCTCAATGCGCCTTAATACGCCTCAATGCGCCTCAATGCAATGATGCTGCATAATTCATCATGCAAGCGAGCTACTAATCATCCTCCCATGTAGCGCAGATTTAGCGCAGATTTTCTGTTAGGGCTGATTCTACCCGCGCTCTTTTTTCCGGCAAGTGGCGTCTGTATTTTGACTGCTCAATTTTTGACTGCTCAATTTTTGATTGCTCAATATTTCCGGCTGCTCAGAACTTAGAGATTGATTCTGACCATGATTCGCGATGTTGCCAGCTCATCAGCTCCGCCGCTCTTACTCAAGGACATCATTCGCCAAGCTCTGATTATTGCCTACCAGGAAAAAACAGAACCCTTAGAGCAAACGCTAGCAGCAGAAGGCTGGCATACCAAGCTCTTGCGCTATGAGCGATCGCCCGCGACGAATTCCTATGCCGCGATCTACTGCTGCATGATGAACCACCGTCGGGCGTGGGTGCTGGCCGCTGCCGAACCGCAGCCCACGCTGATTGTCGAGGCAGATTTTGTGCCTGTGGTGGGGATGTCATCCTTGCCGCTGCCCATGGATTTGACCCAGCCAACCACTGGCATGACTTGGCTCTATAGCTGCGCCGCGCAAATCTACAGCCTCAGCCCGGACGGTTTTGCAGAGGGGTTTTCAACTTCGCTGGTAGCCTATATCGTCACGCCGGCCGCTGCCCGCTGTTTGTGTGGACTGGCAGACTGGGTGCAGGAGCATCACGGCACGGGCTATTTCAATTTCGATTCTGAAGTAGACAAATACCTGCGATCGCACGGCTTCAAAAACTACCTCAGCTTCCGCAACTACGGCGAACATGGCGGCATTCCCAATCCGGAGCATCGTCAGCACGGCATCAGCGGCGTGCACCGGGCAGATGTGCTGGCGGGGCCGCTGGCGTTCCGTCCACTCTATGCGGGCACCGATCACAACTGGCGATCCCGCTATCTCTGGATTCGCCTGCAAGGCCGCATCAAGGGCATCGGGCGACTCCTGCTAGGGCGATTTCTGCGACTCAAGCTTCTGCGAACAGCGCGCACACCGGGACGAATGCTGCGATGGGCGATCGCCCGTCAGCTAGCCTGGCGACTTTGAGTTTGGGCGTGACGGAGTGTTGGAGTGAGGGAGTATTGGAGTGACGAAGTGTTGGAGTGAGGGAGTGTTGGAGTGAGGGAGTGTACGAACCTATCCGCAAGCGTCTCCCCCTCTCCCCCTCTCCCCATCCAAATATCACCCCAACACTCCGTCACCCCAACACCCTCTACTCCTCCGCCGACTCCGCCGGTCGATAGCCCTGCTCAAAGGCATAGCGAATCAACTGCGAACGGTTTTCCAACTCCAGCTTGCTGAGAATATTGCTGAGATGAGTTTGCACCGTGCGGGGGCTAACAAACAGGCGTTCGCCAATTTGCTTGTTGGTATAGCCCTGGATCACTTCGGCGAACACCTTTTCTTCAGCGGGCGTGAGGGGCAGTGGGGTTGGCGTGTTAGGGCGATCGCCACCCGACGACCCCACGCCCACCGACTGCTGCATCAGCCGCACAATTTCGGAATGAATCCGGCGCGATCGCTCTAGCTGAGACTCAATTTTGGCAACCAGTTCCTTCGGCTCAAACGGTTTGGCCAAATAGTCATCGGCACCCATCTGGTGCCCCTGCACCCGGTCGTCCACTTCCTTCCGGCTTGAGAGAAAGATGAAAGGCACCAGTTGCCCTGTGCGGCTGGCCCGCAGACGACGGCAAAACTCCAGTCCATCCATCTCAGGCATCAACACATCAGACACGACCAGATCAGGCGGATGCTGCTCAAACAGCGCCAGTCCTTCCAGACCTGAACGGGCTTCTTGCACTAAATAACCTTGATTTTGTAAGTAGCGGGTGAGGGCTGTCCGCAGGGTTGTATCATCATCCACGATCAAAATGCGTTTCATATTCAGCTACCCAGTTCCACCCCTGCTCAAGGCCATCACAGGTTCCTTTCGTTGTCTATATCGAGCCATGATAGCGATCGCTCTAACAATTGGGACAGGGTGCATCCACAAACCCTCCTCTTTTCGTGGGTTCATCGTCCCTATCCTGATACCAGTTAACACGCCATTGATTTGCAAAACCTGAACCAGCTCAGTACAAATTCACAAACTTTTTTACCTAATTTTTACTTATATTTACTGCCATTAGGGCAAAATAGCAGCCGATCTAGACCTTTTGCGGACAAAACTTAAGACTGGGCGCGTAAAACTGGGCGCGTAAAACTGGGCGCGTAAAACTGGGCACGTAAGATTGGGAGCGAGCGGCGATCGCGCCTCGCGCCTGATTGATCGCGCTCCGCGCCTGATTGTCATCAATGAGCAGATACTTCGTCTCATCTTTGAGAAATTGAGCAATTGCCAGCTTGAGATATCATTCCTTTGACTGGAACTCAGCCAGAGACCTTATTGTTCAACATCGTTAGTTCAATATCGTTTGTTCTGTTCAATGTCGTTCAATGCTCAACGTTCAACGTTGTCTCAGTTCAACCTTGTTTCAGTAGCAGTTTTGCAGCAGCAGCTTGGAGTAGATACGCCGTTGCTCCCGCAAATTCAGCACCTTGCCTCCTCCACCAAACTAGCCGAGAATCGTTGATTTATCACTCAGGAGTCGCCAACGACCTATGTATGAAAAGATTATTCCCCCCACCGAGGGTTCACGCATCACGTTCGAGCACGGCGAGCCGTCGGTTCCTGATAACCCTATCATTCCCTTCATTCGCGGCGACGGCACAGGCGTAGACATCTGGCCAGCAGCCGAAAAGGTGTTTGACGCAGCCGTGGCAAAAGCCTATGGCGGGCAGCGCCAGATCGTCTGGTTCAAAGTTTATGCCGGCGACGAAGCCTGCGAACTCTACGGCACATACCAGTACCTCCCAGAAG
>RFIF01000231.1 GCA_003695655.1 Cyanobacteria bacterium J069 | reverse complement strand
CCCCAACCCCTACTTCAGCATCTGCTCAAACTGCTTCTCCCAGTTCTCATGATTGCCCCGCGCCACCTGCACGATCGGCGTAAAGCCGATGACGCTGTTCACCGTCCAGTTCACCAGGGACATGGGGAAGCGCAGCGGGCGGGCGATGTCGAGAAACAGCACCACCCGATAGTCGTCGGTGTCGTTCCAGACCTGGTGATAGTAGGTGTCGTCAAAGATCAGGCTTTTGCCTTCTTCCCAATAGGCGGTCTGCCCGTCGATTTCGATGCGACAGTTTTCGCGGGGTTCGGGCACCTTCAGCCCCAGGTGATAGCGGATCAGCCCTTTGTGTTTGCCCCGGTGCAGGGGAATATGTTTGCCGGGTGCGAGGATCGAGAAGAAAGCGACCTTTAGTCCTGGAATGGTTTCGAGCAGCTTGACGGTTTCCGGGCAGCGATCGCAGTTTTGCTGGGCACGAAAGCCAAAGGCCCAGAAGAAGTAAGTCTTCCAGCGATTGTCATTGGCGATGCGATGCTGCCGGGGAGAAATGTCCTGAAAGTTGGGCAGCGCATCGGCATACTCCATCACCTGATCCAGCTCTTTGCGGATCACCTGCCAATTTTCCTCCAGGCGATCGGCCCAGGGAAACTGCTCTTTGCTAAAAAACACCGACTCGCCCACGATCGAGTATTCCGGCACCTTGCTTTCAATGGTTTTCACCACTTCTGTTAAGACATTTCCCATCGTGCTTATCCTCCAATGCCCACCCGTTCTTCGACCATGCGAATTTCTCGCTCTATCGTTAATCCCGCCAGATAGTGGCGATCTTCGGTGATGTTGGGAAACTTGAGCTGCGCTTCTGGGATACCCCGCTGGAGCAGCCGTTGCCGCACCGTTTCAAAGCTGCCCTTCGCCAAGATTCGTAAGCGGGGTGCCGGCACAACATCCGCCCGCTTTTTGGCGTAGGAAAGATGCACCTCTTTTAGGATTTCGTCGAAGCGCCGCAAAAACCGTTCGGGTTCCTCAAAAGCTTGCCCTGGTGCTAGCTCGACATTGACAAGATAGTGAGGGGGCACTTCTTGTTCCGACAGCGTAATGCAGAAGTTTTCGAGCGATAGGTCAAACTCGCGCTGGAGTGCTTGCATGACCTGGATGGCATGGAACTCCGTCGTTTTTTCGGTGGTGGAAGACAACAGTCCACCCAGCCGATGGCGAAAGATGATGATCGGTGCCTGGTTGTAGAAACCCAGCACTTCGACAACATCGCCATTGTCATATCGGTAGAGTCCGTTGTAATTGGTGACGACCATGCGATAGCGCTTACCCAGCAGCACCTCGCTCGGCAGCAGCGTTGTGGGATTTTCTAGACCCCACTGGTCTTCGGGGAGAAACTCGAAGAAGCCGCTTTCGATCGCCAGAATGGTGCCATCCCGATCGATATCGTGATAAACGCCATAGGTGGCTTCGGCGGAGGAATAGATGCCGCCGAAAACGGGCGTGTGGCCAAAGTAGTGAGGAAAGCGCTCCAGGTAAAAGTTGGATGTGCCGCCCCGCGCTGTCACGATTAGCGATAGGTTTGTCCAGGCTAGCTTTGGCGTGAGGGTGCCGTGGGTTTTCAAAACTTGCCGGAGTTGCGCAGCGCGTTGCGGAGCGGGCTTGAGCTGTCGCTCCAGCCGGCTGCGGAGATTCGGTTCTAAATCGATCCAGGGGGCGATCGCCCCTTTTTCAATATCCTGAATCAGATCCGCCGCATAGCACTCCAAATAATCGCAAAGCTGGAGCGCTGTCACCGGAAACGTGGCCCCCAACAGCGACAGATTGGCATCTCTGAGAGCAAACAGCAGGCAGACATAATGCCGTGCCAGGCTATCTGCCACAAGCAAAGTTTCATAAGGGTGGGCAAACACCTGCTTGTGGAGCCAGCCGCTCAGGCGCACCGTGCCCGCGCTGATGGGGCCGTAAGGAATGCCGCCCTCGGTATACCCAAACAGTCGCGCAGAGCTGGTCATTAGCATTTTGCCCAGCGTTAGCCCCCGCTGACGGGCAGCCTCAGCCATAAAGCCGATGCTGGTCTGATTTGCCTTAGACAGCATCTGCCGAGAGCGTTTGGTAGCCGGAATTAGCTTTTGTCTGCCCGTAGTGCCGCTGGTCATGTTGACATAGACCACCGGATCGGGCGTCAACACGTTGGGCTGTCCTTTGGCGACCCGCTCAGCATAAGGCTCATAGACCGTGTAGGGCGAAATCGGCACCTGCTGCCGAAACTGCTCTACGCTCTTAATTTTCGCTAATCCCAGATGTTTGCCTAGCTCCGTATCTTGATAGCAACGCAGTAAGTCTAATAAAAACCGCTCCTGCGTTGCTGCAACATTTCTGGTCTGTTTAACGAACTGATTTTTCGTTCGACGCGCAACAGCCGTCACCAATGACAGCAAGAGACTCCCCATGAATTCGCAACTCACACCATGTTACAAACATTCATCCCACAGGATGCAGTTCAATCTATCACTTCTCAAGACCGTGAAACTGATGCCACTGTTCCACTTTGAGGGAAGCAACAAAAGTGGGCATTGTTGCACACTCACTTGAATGGTCAGATTGTATGAATTGGAACGCAGTTGCGATTCATGCAAGCGGGTGATTAGGCCGCTTTGGGAACAGCCCAGCGAGGGGGGCGGGCGGGCGACGGGGCACGGGGTGGAT
>RFIF01000230.1 GCA_003695655.1 Cyanobacteria bacterium J069 | reverse complement strand
TTTTAAAGACGTTTGCCAAAAGTTTCTTGATATCCCATCAAAATCAATCAACTCAAGGAACTAGCCAATCGAGTCATCCAGTTGACACACCCGCAAACCTTCGACCTATGCCATGCTGTCCTCATCCTTTCACTCACCCTCGTACCCACCGCCTGATCAACAAACACCGAAATCAACCTGCTCGCCTATGGGCAAGGCACGCCCCCCTGTTGATGGAGCTGGCAAAGCGTTGCACCCTGATCGCTCCAAGTCATCCGTGGATACAGTGCAACTAAGGGGCGCACTCTCTGACTGCCTGTGCCAGACGTGATGTTAAGCGTCGCCGGTTGAACCGGGGTTGTCATGCTGCCAAAGCTAGTGTTTGCTATCACTGAGTAGACACGCACACCAAGGATGAAGCTAGTTTGGCGGCTGCCGCCAGGAGCAGTATCGTTGGCTGGATTCACGCTCCGAAATACCTGCATATAAAACTCAGGTGTGCAGTTGTTGCCACCGACGGTAACGCCATCAATGTCTATCGGAATTGCCTGAAGTGCGCCGACTCCAGCGCCGGTATAGGTTGTTAAAGCGGAATTCACGCATTTTCTAGCAGTTGTAGAAATTTCATTGGGCGGGGCAACATTAGCGCCATTGGTAAACGGGCCGGCCGAGGCAGGCAAACTCGCCGGATCGTGCCGTCCGCTAGCGACCAAAGTTTGGATTCGATCCACTTCATCTTGAGCGATTTGAAAGGCTTGCTCGGCTCGGCGGTTTTGCACCCGCGAGGCGGAGGCAATAAACAGCGGCGGCAAAATCAAGGTCGCCGTAACGGCAATGACCGCAATGCCAACTAGGCATTCCAGGAGCGTTACGCCAGATTCTGAAGTCAGAGATGCGTTGGTTGCATTTACTGACTGGGCGGCTCGAATAAACCAGCCAAATCGCTTTACAGAAGACGCGCCTGGCGTTTCTGTGGACGGAGTACCCAGCGTTGGAGAGTCCATGAGTGAGGATTCCATGATGGTTATTGTTGACCTTTCAAGGTTACGCAGGACATTGACGGCGGTTTGCGGCAGGTAGCGCCCCCTGAATTGCTCTGCAGAGCTGGCGAATATAGGCATCATTGGCAGGCGGTTCACTATAGAACTCACTGCGAATCGATCGCACAGTTACGAAGCGCTGGGCGATCGGCCCGGCTGGCGCAAGCTGCAATCCGACATCATAACCCCAGCGCCGCAGCGGTGGGACGTAGTACCTAATGGCTTCGTTGGCCACCGGATTTGTGCCCACTTCCCAGGCATCTTGGTCAAAGGGAGCCGTGGCCTGTTGGCTAAAACTGAGCTGGAGCAGGGAACCTGAGATGAACAGCGGGGAGTTGTTCGTCCAGTCCTCGTTGAATCGCGGGAAGTTGTGCAAACCACCATAAGACTGGTTGGCACGGGAAGGCACCAGGCCGCTAATGATAATGGAGTTAACCCGTGTGTTGGGTAGCGCCGTGATCAAAGAGCGGTTGGCAGCGATGGGATAGTAAGCCCCACGATAATTTCGGTTAGTACTCCCAATCCCTAGAATCGGACGCAAACCTGCGCCATTCCGGTTGACGATAATGGGCGAATCTCCTTCCTCTGGCTTCAGCGGGGCGGTCGCCAGAGTTCTAAACATGCTGTCAGCATAGTTTGTCCGCATCCAGCGTGCGGCTGGGTTGTTGGATTCATCTCGAACCACATCAAGCGTGTTGGGTGCAGCCGTTGTTGTACCCGTTGCAAATGCAGGTGCCGAGCCAGCGTCGCTGGGACGTGGGAAGTTGAGATAGGTCGTCCGGTTGCCATTGCCCTGGCAGCCATATCGAGCAGACGTAGCACCGACTTGCGCTCCATTTCGAGCGTTTGCCAGCGTTGCGGTTTCGTTGGTAGCAAGCGTTAGGAAGACATCTTGCATACTGCCGTCGCAGGAGTTGTCCGAGAGGATGGTGATTGCATCCGCTAGAACTTCGCTGGGCCGCCAGAGATCGCCTGCTCGAGCAAAGTTGTTGTCGATGTTTGCTAGGGTGCGGTTGTAGAAGTTGGCATAACGCTGACCTCCATCATAAGTGAGGAGCGTAGTGAACTCTTGGAGTTCTGTGCCTGCCGTATTTTGATGCAGGTTGAAGTTGCCTTGGATATAGACTGGGTTGTCGGAGATGAAGGACAAGCCGCGACCATTATCGCCGGGGCGATCGAGTCGAGAACCGTTCTTCAGCCGGAAGCCATTAGGACGCCGATCGGGATCGGCATAATAGTCCACGGGTTTGGGCGTAACTCCATTGTTTTCATTCAGCGGTGGGTCAGTGGAGTTGAATGCCGTGACGGTCGCGGTCTGCATCCGGCAAGTAGCTTCAGTTCGCAGGTTTTGCTCGGTATTACAGCTCGTCCAGTCGGCTGGGGTGGGGCGAACAACCGTTGCTTCTGAGATGGCGTCTTCGCGGAAGGCGTAGACAATCCCAGTGGCGGGCAGCCAGCGATCGCTCGTCAGCCCGTTTCCGGCTCGCCGCAGTAGATCCAGGTTGACATCTAGCACCCGCACGCTAAGTAATTCACGACCGTTCATTAAGGCTGCATCCTTAAAGCCGACCCGCCGAAATGTTCCTGTGTTGGGGTTGCCACCCAGGCTATAGCGAGAGCAGTTGTCAGTAATGCAGAACTTAATCAGCGTGTCACGGTTGTTGTTAGGCGTGAACTCGGTATCGCTGCCAGCGGGTGCGGCTGCCAAGTTTTCAAACGGCAGCACCCAGTTGGCGGGTGGACGGGGCAGCAAGCGAACTGCCTCAGGCAACACGGGCTGATAGGTAACACCTGAATTACGAGCCAGCAAGTAGGCGTCGTTGGCAGCATCGGCCTGGTCGCGGGCGACATTGCCACCGCCGTCTTCCAGCGGGCCAGCCGCATCGGGGTGGGCACCCGTCCCAGAATCCACAGCGCCACCTAAAGTGGGAAACAGATTATAAAGTGCGGGATAGAAGGGGCGGTTGGAGCAGAGGAACTTGATGGGGTCTCCAGACTGACTGCCATTATTGAGCCACATTTCTCGGCAGGTTTTGCTGGCACCGTAGAACCCAGCAACTTGAACGGCTCCCACAGGTGCACGTGAGGCGTAAGTTTCTGCCGAGTTGCTGAGACTCTCATATCCAAAGAAGCCCCACTGGCGATCGCGCGCCACCTGCTCCTTAGAGATAATCATCTGGGCCAGTCGGATATAGTCATTGAGCTGGGCGGCAGTGAGTGTGCCCCCGCTATTTGGGAAGCTGTAAGGTGTGCCAGATGCCAGGATCTGATCCCGCCACTGCTGCATCAGCCGAATGATCGTTTCGGGCGATCGGGGACGCTCGATGCTGCCTCGGTCGGCCACCATGATGCCAAAGTCGTTGCTGTTGGCTGCCTTGATGGGGCCAAAGGGGCTGACGCCGCGATCGAGCGCTCGGATGACACCCCGCAGGCCGGCGTAGAACTGGGCAGAGAGGGCAGGGTTGGCGAAGGCGTTATTTTCATCAACTTGGGTGGCGTAGTCAGTGCCCAGAGGAATCCCGGCCGCATTCGCGTCAAATTTTTCCAGATAGTCGAGCTGGTAGGCCAGCATCCCCATCGTGCAAGCCGAAGTGTAAAGCGTCGATTTGTCGGCTGGGCTGAGGTTGGCGAAGGTTGTCCCTCCTGCCATCCGAGCAATCACCCGCCGCAACATTGAGAAGTCGCCCCACATCGAGAACCAGGGATAGGGATGAACCTGGTTGTCTTGGACGGGCGTGAAGGAGGGCGCACCGCCCCGTGGATCACCCGCGAAATTTGCCAGGTTTTGCAGTGCCTGCATGGTAGGCGTGTTGAGGGCATTGAATGCATTCGCCGGAGGTAGGTTGTATTCCCAGCCGTTGGTGCCGCGCCCCCTCAAAAAGTCTGAAATAACGGTGCCCGGAGTGTTGTAGGGTGCAGCAAAGCCAGCCTGAATATTCAGAGCCAAGTTTTCAAAGGTGGCGCTGCGATCCAGCGTGCCTGCTGTGCCGGGGTGAACGGTCAGAGCTAGACAGGCAGCCGGGCGATCGCGATCTGCGGAAGTTTCCGCCGAAGAGCGATGGTAGATTGCGGCTGCTTGCACGGCCGGGAGATTGTCATAGAGCGATCGCCGCTGTCGAGCTTCATTACAGCGGTTTGCGTTTTCTGGAATACACCCTGGCCAAGGCTTCAGCGGCTCATTGTTAGCCGTTGCATCCGGGAAAGGCCCGCCCCAGCCAGCGGCATTGCCTAACTCCAGTCGCTGGCCCACCAGCACCCGCATCCCTTCATTGCGAGCACGACGTTCCCAGTAGCCATCTAGACCCACTGCGCTATCGTCCTGCCCTACACCAGGCGTGTTGCCTACGAGACGGCTGCTAGTGGTGGGAATTTGTTCACCAATCAGACCTGGAATGGAGGTTGCGGGATCATCTTCGCGTCCGCCGTAGGTGGGCTTTGGCCCATAGCGGTCATCGGCTCGATAAGAGTCGTCCACGTAAGGCGGATTTTCTTGGGGTGGTTGAATCAGGCGACCCTGACCGTTTTGGTTGAGCGCCGTACCCGGCCAGCCTGGGCGAGATGCGGTCGGGTTTGCTAGGCGTCGAGACGCAGACCGCGCTTCTGTTTGTAAAATAACCGGGTCAAGCGCATAAGCCTCGACCTCGGTTGTTCCCAGGTTGACCGAATGAGTCGTGTTATTCAGGTTGCCAACAGTGGGGTTAATTCCGTAGCCGTTGTAGAGATCAAAATCAGCGCGATCGCCTGCACCGCTGGCATTGTCTCGCAGGCTTGCGGCTAGAAACTGTCCCTTGAACGTGTCTGTCTCCACCGTGCTAACTTCCGACGCATCAGCACTGTAAAGACAAGAAAATCGAGAGCTAATCAAATAGCTTCTAAAACTGCCGCCGCCAATGAAGATATTTCCCTCGGAGTGCATCGCGCCATTCCAGTTGAAAGGCGGACCCGGAAAGATTTCTAGATCATTGCGGAACCAGGCACCCCATTTGTTGCCTTGCTCTACCGTGCGGTCTTGTTGGAACTCCAGGGCTGCCACAGGTCGGTTGGGCGTATTGGGCTGCACGTAGA
>RFIF01000229.1 GCA_003695655.1 Cyanobacteria bacterium J069 | reverse complement strand
GGCAAATGCCAATCCCTGCTGCCAAAAACGGCTCCAGGCTGCCCGAAAACACCAGCGCCGCCATTGGCACAATGCCCGTCAGCACAGACACCAGCCCCCCCACTAGCCCCGCCACCAGGCTGGCCGACAGGTTCTTGGGCTGCAATTCATCTCGAAGCGAAAGCCGAGTATCCATAGCTTGCAATCACCGAATAAGATGAAATCTGATTGATTCGTGACTTTGTGTTTTTGGGAAAGCAGCAGGTTGCATTAAAAATGCAGGTTTTACATGCTCCCCAAAGCTGAGCGGAATGAATCGGCAAGGACAGAGCGAAACGGGAAATCAACCCGCAACTTCGGCAATCCTAATCAAGCTAGTGGCTCGCTTTTTGGGTTGGTTGAAGCGGCGGTCAAACGTGGTGAACCTGAATTTGTAACTTCAGTATTCAGGCAGTATTCAGGCAGTATTCAGGCAGTATCGAGGCATTTAGGGATTCGGCTTTCTAGAGATCTCGGACTCTACGACGATTTGCTTAACCAGGCGCTCCAGTTCGTGGGTCAGGGGATGATCGGGATAGCGGACGGTAAATAGTCCACTGCTGCCTAGCTGCATCATCTCGTCACAGTTGGGCAACACAGCACCAATCTCATTGCCGTAAATCGATTCGACTTGATGCTTCAGATCCGCCACATCCACACTCGCCAGCACCCGATTAATCAGCATTAAAATCTTGGGGACGCGCAGCTTTTGGGCCAGGTCGAGGACGACTGCGGTACCCTGAAAATCTTGGCGATCGGGTCGCAGCACCAGCAGCAGCAAGTTTGACATCGCCAGGGCCAGCAGCGTCTCTTCATTCAAGCCAGGATGGGTGTCAATCAGCACATAGTCCAGACTATAGGCCTGCACTAAATCTTGCAGCCCGCTCCGCAGCAGGCGCACGTCATAGCCCTCGCGCAGCACGCGGGCAATGTCCTCGGCAGCACTTTTGGACGGCACCAGATAGACTGCGCCGTCTCCCGTTTTCATTTCGGCAACCGTCACGTCATACGCACTGTCGACAATGCCACAATTTCCCCAGAGATAGTCGTTGAGGGTGTTTTTCATGCGATCGGTTTCCAGACCAAACAGCACATGAATTCCCGGCGACTGAATATCGGTGTCAATCACGCCAACGCGCTGCCCATATTTGGAAAGCAGGGTCGCCAGATTGGCAGCCGTATTTGATTTGCCCGTGCCGCCTCGAAAGGAGTGAATAGAAACAATGCGTGCCATTAGCCTGCTCGGTTCAGTAAAGGGGTTGAGAGAGAGGGTGAAGGGGGTGTGATAATTTTCTTTGAGAAAAGCGATCGCCTTCATCAAACCATATCGTAAATCCAGATCCAGCAAGCCTGACCCTGTTTAAAATCTTCAAAAACAGGACTTACGCAGTTAAAACGAGTTTTATAGATTCTGGAGATTCTGGATGATTTTTCGCGGGCTGCGCCCGCGAAAAATCATCCAACTGCGTAAGTCCTAAAAAATTCTAAGGGTATTGGTAAGCATTGGACGCCATTTGGTGGCTGTGCCCCAATTAGCCGAGTCGGGTCAGGTGAGCCTGATGCTGAGGCTGGAGGATGATTCTCCTAATCCCTAATCCCTGATCCCTAGATTGGCACTTGCACCCGCGTCGTCACGGTCGTTACTGGGGGCGATTGCTCAAGCTGGGTAAATTTCCAGCCGACGATCGCCTTATAGTCCACCATCATCGTCAGCAGCCCAATGCCAGAAGTGGTGTGTTCGTCGCTGAGGGCGTTTTGCTCAAGCTGCTGCACATATAGCTCTAGCGGCTGGGCGGCCAGGAGTTCCTGAATAAAGCGCTGAAAAGGGGCGATCGCCTCCGGTTTGACACTGTTGGTCACCCAAAACACAATGCGATTGGGGTGAAGCTGAAGCTTGATAGTGATGGGCTGCCGAGAGACATCGTCATGAAATTTCATCGCGTTTTCCAGCAGCTCATTGGCAATATAGCGGACGGCATCTTGCATTTCGAGGCAGCGGCTCTGGGTGTTGCGCTTAGGCTCACGATGCGGCTCATCAGCCGGGAAAAAGGTGGTCATATAATCGGTCAGAAAATTGGCAGACAGCCCGTTATTGCGCCAGCGCTGGCGAATCGATTTGGCGCTGGGCGAAAAGCCCAAAATCAGATATTCCCGATTGGGCTGGAGGGCGTCGTCAAATTCTCCGAAAACTTGATTCATTGAGAAGACGGTAGGCGGGCCAAAAGAGTAACAGGTAAAAGGGATCAGGGGTCAGGGGCTAGGGCTGAAAACCCAGCTACATCAAGCTTGTGGAACCTCTACTGGTTTTAATCTATGCGTTTAGCGTATCCGTTTAGAGGATGCGTCTAGAGGATGCGTTTAGAGAGAAGGACAGCACAATGGTTGGACAAAATTCTAATCGGCTTTTTCGAGACTGACACAAAAATCATGACTTCTCCATCACCTCTACTCTCCTTCCTAGCGCTGTTTCACAATCAAAAGCGTGATGTCATCAAACACTTTTTGCCGGCCGATATGGCGGCGTACGTCGGTAATCACCGCCTGACGGATATCGGTGGCAGCGCTTTGCCAGTGTTGGCAGATAACCTGACATAGCCGTTCGATACCATACAGCTCGTGGGTTTCGTTAGCAGCTTCGGTAATGCCGTCGGTGTAGAGCACTACCCCGTCTCCCGGCTGAAGATGAATATGGGTGTGGGTGATAAAGTCCGAGATATCTTCGACCAGCCCCACAGGAAATCCTAGCTCCATCGTATTGATCGATTCAATGTCGCCGTTCGCCCGCACCACCAGCACTTCTTCGTGCTGCCCGCTGAGGCGGAGCTGCCCTGCTTCATAGTCCAGCAGAGCAAGCGACAGGCTGCGATCGCAGTTCATGCGCTGCACGTTGTCATAAATCACGCGGTTGAGCGTGCTGAGGAAGCGCACCGAGTCAGTTTCCTGCGTGGACAGCAGCGTTCGTACTGCCGTCTGCACCATGAGCATCAACATGCCGCTTTCCAATCCGTGCCCTGTGATATCGCCAATCCCGATCTTGACCGCGCCCTTGTCATACAGCACGTCATAATAGTCGCCGCCAACCTCATCGGCGGGTTCCATAAATCCAGCTATTTCCAGGGCCTCGATCTGTTCCAGTTCATGATCTTTGGGCAGCATCATTTGCTGAATCTGGCGGGTAATCGCCAGTTCTGCGCCCATTCGCAGGTTTTCTGACTGCAACTGCTGGTTAAGCAGCGTAATTTCGTCGTTGGCGCGGGCAAGCTGGGCGGTGCGTTCCTCCACCTTTTGCTCCAGCGTGCGATAGAACTGGGCATTTTCCAGGGCGATCGCCGCTTGGGCCGAGAGAATGTTGAGCACTGTCACCCGCTCTGGCGTAAAGGTATCGGTGGCCAGGTTGTTTTCTAGATACAGCAGCCCGATCAGATTGCCCTGGTTGATGATGGGCGAACACAAGACAGAACGCAACTGGTGCTGCACGATATACGGATCGGTGGTGAACAGACCCTCCTCAACCGCATCCCGCAACACCACGTCTTCGCGGGTGCGCTGCACATAATAGATCAGCGACAGCGGTAGGGTTTGCTCGTCGGGCGATCGCGACTGCACCCGCACCAACTGCTCCTCCTCCAACTGTCCTTCTGCCTCAATTCGCAGTTCGTCGCCCTGAAGCAGCAGCAGACAGCCCTTTTGTGCGCCGGCGTTTTCGATGGCCAGCTTTAGCAGCTTCTCCAGCAGGTTCGCCAGCACAATTTCCCCAGAAATCGCCTGCGCCGCCTTGATTACCGTATCCAGATCCAGGTTTAGCCCCTGCGAACCTCCTGTAGAATTGCTCGACCCCAGTGATACGGTTTGATTCAATAAATTGGCTCTGGACGAGGCTTCCATCCGTCGATCCAGCAGTTGGGGATAGAGCGTGTTGAGCGCGTCTACTTTGTAAGTTGCACCCCAGCGCAAGTAAGTATAGCGGGCATCGATTAGATAAGATTGGGCCAGTCGTTCTTTACCCAACGCCAGATAAAACTTGCCCGCCAGCTCCTGGGCTAGCGCCAGGTCGTTGATAAAGTTATTGTCTTTGGCAGCTTGAATAGCCTGATCGTAGGCATCAATGGCCTCGGCCGTGTGCCCCAGCACCCGCAGCCGCTCAGCCTCTAGCAGCAGATGGCGATGCAGGTAGTTGGCAGGGCAGTAGGTGGCCCAACGTTTGGTCATTCGCAGAAATTTGTTAATTTGGCGCAGATATTGCCGCTGCACCTTGGGCGAAACGCTGTTGTAGTGCGCCAGGTAGGCCAGCGGCCAATAAAAATAGAAGAGGGCATAGAGCGAGGTCATGGGCGACGATTCTTGATATACCACAGCCTGTTTTCCGGTTTTAATCGCCGTGGCATAGTCGCCAATGTGATACGCCCAGATCACCTTGGCAATGGAGCCGTAGAATAGCGGCACTCCCAGTTGCCTGTCTATAAACTGGGGCATCATTTCGTCTTCGTTGTAGATGCTGCCAACCAGGCGATTCGCGTAGCGATCTGTTCCAGAATCGCCCTCGATACCCTGGCCGCGCAGGTGCAGCACGAGCTGATGCCACGGCAGCATAGAATAGAGAACCTGCTCCTGTCCAAAGCTGAGAAGCTGTGTTTCGTATTGCTGGAAGGCTTCGGCTACTTCATACAGCGGTTCGCCCAGCAGCATCTGGTGAAAGCAGTAAACCGAGGCGGCCAGCGAAGCCGCCTCCTGGTTGCCCAGTTCCAGTCCTTCGGCATAGGCAGCTAGCAGCTCAGGAGGCGATCGCCGCAGCGGTTCTTTCCAGTGGCGCAGGCAGGTTTCATAGCCAACAATGACGATCGTCTTGAACTGGCGGGCGTTGAGCCGCTCCAGCAGTCTTAGACTCATTTGTCCAAAGTCATAGGCCCGGTCAATATCGCCCAGCCCTGCCCGCAGCATCACGCCATAGGCCACACCCTGCGCCGCCGTTTGAGGCGAGCTGCCGTATTTCACCACCAGGTTGATCACGCGCAGCGCCGTGACTGCAATCAGATAAGGAGCAGCATTGGCAGCCGCCATGATGGGTGAGCTTACGAGCCGCATGATGCCCTCTTTGACCGGGTCGGTCATCGGCGGCAGCGCTTCCAGATCGCGAGAGGAGCGATTGCCAATCACCCAAAAGCGCGTCCGCATTAGCTCCAGCCCCACCTGGAGGCGGCTGGGGTGGCGCGGAATTTTCAGCCCCAGGCGATTGGCCGCCGTCACGAAGACATCGAGCGCCGCGTCCATGTTGTTTTGGGCAGAGTAGGTGGAGATTTGCGTCTGGTAAGCCTTCACAGTGTCCAAGTGGGCGCGGGCGTGGTGCAGGATCAGGTCGGCAAGCTGGTTGACCAGATCAAAATCGCCTTTCAAATATGCGGCTTCGGCGGCCTCTTCATGCAGCGCCAGGGTGAGTTCGTATTGATTTTGCCAACTGTGCTGGTCGAGCAGGTCGGCTCCGACCCGCAGATAGCGCAGCGCCGTGTCGTAGGCGTTGGATTCTTTGGCTTTGGTGCCTGCTTTCAGGTTTAGCCGGGCCAGTTCGTGTCGCTCGACGGGGTTGGTAATCAGCCCGATGCCTGTGTTCAGGTGATTTACGATGTCAAACAGGTGCTCCTCCTGCTGGTCTGCGGAACTGTGGGTGAGGAGCGATCGCCCAATGCGATAGTGGATCGTTTCGCGTTCGGTTTCAGGAATTAGCGAGTAGGCCGCCTGCTGCACCCGGTCGTGCAGAAATCGAAACACCAGGTCGCGATTCCACGCCGGATCGCTCTGCAACTCGTCTGCGCTGGACGACTCCTGCCCATTCTGCTCCAGGCTGGCAAACGGATAGCCACCGCCCAGCGGCATCACCAGCCCTTCTTGCACACTCTGCCAGAGGTCGGTTGCCACTGCGCTCTGGGGCAAGTCGGACACGATCGCCAGTGTGGGCACGTCGAACTGGTTGCCCAGGCAGGCCGCCAGCCGCAGCACGCGCTGGGTGTCTGGCTCTAGCTTCTGGATCTTGTCGGCCATCAGCTCAACGACATCTTCGGGTAGCCCCGTATCGCGAATCTGGCTCAGATCCCACTGCCAGTTTCCCGACGACGCATCGTAGTTGAGTAGCCCTTCGGCATACAGCGACTTGAGAAATTCCGTCAGAAAAAACGGGTTGCCCTCGGTAATTTGCATCACATAGTTGGCCAGGGGGGCGATCGCCTGGGGCGCGACACAGCACGTATCGGCCACAATCTGCTGCACGGTGTCTGCATCCAGCGGAGCCAAGTCAATCTGGCTAATCCGCACGCCCTCCTGCCGAATCTGCTCCAGCGTCAGCATCAGCGGGTGGGCCGGGCTGACCTCATTGCTGCGATAGGCCCCCACCAGAAACAGATAGCGGCTATCCGGCGCAATCAGCAGGCGCTCAATCAGCTTCAGCGACGCCACATCTGCCCACTGCAAATCATCCAGAAACATCACCAGCGCGTGTTCTGCCTGGGTAAACACCCGAATGAAATTCTGAAACACCAGGTTAAATCGGTTTTGGGTGGCATCGGGAGCCAGCAGCGGCACGGGCGGCTGGGGGC
>RFIF01000228.1 GCA_003695655.1 Cyanobacteria bacterium J069 | reverse complement strand
GAATAGGACTTACGCAGTTGGATGATTTTTCGCGGGCTGCGCCCGCGAAAAATCATCCAGAATCTACAGAACTCGTTTCAACTGCGTAAGTCCTGACGAATAAAAATTAGGAAGATGTTCAACTTGAGTTGCATAACGTTCCCACTAACCGGACGCAGATAACCTTTGCATCTCACTGATCACTTGACTTCGTTCCGGTTCAGCGGGATTGTTAGCCTGCGTCAAAGAGGTAGCTTTGCAATGCGATTTATCCATTCCTCTGCACTGGATGCTGCCCAGATCAGCAGTAGTTCTTTGATAACGACTTCAGGCGTTGCATAATTGGGTGTTGCTGAACGCAAATATGAACTGCCCTCATCCCCAACTCTTCTCCCGAGGGAGAAGGGAGCGAAAACTTCGGTTCCCTCTCCCGATGGAGGGGGCAGCAGCAAAAGGCTTAAGCACAAAATCATGTTCCTATTCAGCAGTGTCTAACACTGCCCAAACCTACCACGATCGCCATTCTGAAGATTAGCAAATCTCGATCGCCCCACCACTCCGCAACACTTCCCTAAACCGCTTGCGCGACTGCTTGCCTGAGGGCGTAAGATGAACCTGCTGGGCTGTCTCGATCGCCCCAGTTCGGGACTGTATCTGTTTGAAGGGCGGAATCTGGCCGGCTGCGACAGCGATGACCTGGCAGATCTGCGGAATCAGCGGATTGGCTTTGTGTTTCAACAGTTCAACCTGCTGCCCCGCCTGACGGCCGTGGAGAACGTGATGCTGCCGCTGGTGTATGCGGGCATCCCGGCGGCAAAGCGGCGATCGCAGGCGGTGCAAGCGCTGGAACGGGTGGGATTGGGCGATCGCCTGAGCAACCGCCCCAGCCAGCTCTCCGGCGGACAGCAGCAGCGAGTGGCGATCGCCCGCGCCCTGGTCAACCGGCCAGCGCTGGTGCTGGCAGACGAACCCACAGGTGCCCTCGACACGCAAACCTCCACCGAAGTGATGGCGCTCATGACCGAACTCAACCAGCAGGGCATCACCATCATCCTGGTGACGCATGAACCAGATGTCGCCGCCCACGCCCGCCGCACGATCCACGTCAGAGATGGACAAATCGTCAGCTAGGGCAGGTGCTCGCTGGCTTAGATTTTGGATTTTAGATTTTGGATTTGCGCCTTGTCTCAACCCATCAGTATGACGTTGTCGATGACGTGAATCACGCCGTTATCTGCTTCCACATCCGGTAGCACTACCGTCGCGTTTTTCACCTCAAAGGCGTCGGATAAGTCCAGCGGAATCACCGATCCCTCAACGGAAGTCAGACTAGTCAAGCCTTTCAAGTCCGCCTGGGTATACTTGCCGGACACAACATGGTATTTCAGAATGCGTCCAAGCTGCGGCGGATTTTGCACAAGGGTCTGAATGGTTCCGGGCGGCAGTTTGGCAAAAGCATCGTCCGTCGGCGCGAACACCGTAAACGGGCCGCCGCTCTGCAACACGTCCACTAACCCCGCCGCCTGTACCGCCGCGACGAGCGTAGAAAAACCCTCCGTTTGCACGGCAATATCAACAATCGTAGGCATGATTTAATGAATTTTGGCTGGATTGATCGATGAACAGATCGACGAATTGAGTCTGCAAGCGAATCGGAATGCTCTAGCGATAGTCTTGACTTTGGATATCGCGCAGCCGAGCTTCGGGGCGCAGGAACCGATCCATTTGCGCTTCAAAGAACTGGCGATTGGCCATGCGGTGCTTGGGGTTTGGATCATCCAGCGGATACAACAGCGCTGTCCGCAATGCCTGAATCACCGCCGACGTGACGTTATACATCGATCGCTGAAAAGTAATGCCCAACTGGATCAGCATGTCGTCTTTGCCCCGGCAGTGCTGTTGATAATACTCCAACAGATAGGGCGGCAAAAAGTGCAGCATGTCCTGCATGAGCAATGTCGGCGGGATGCCTGCGGTGCCCACGGGAAATACATCGGCGTAGAGAATGCCGTAGTGAAAGTCTTTCTGGTCTTCCGGCACCTGGTTGGTCTGGGCATTGTAGGACTTGGTGCCCCGGAAGGGAGCCGTGCGATAGAACACCGCTTCCACATAGGGCAGCGCCGCCTCATACAGCCAGGTGAAACCTTTGGACTTGGGAATGATTTCGTAGCATTCGCCGTCGATGTAGACATGGTGATAGATGGGACGGCCGGCGATCGCAAAAATGCCGTTCACCAAAAAGTTCATTGCGTCGGGTACGCCCTTAAACCCGCCCTCATCATAGATATCCGACATCTCGAAGAATACCGGAGCCATCACTTCCCAAAACAGCCCCAAATTAGAGTAGTAGGACAGTTCCCGCACCTTTTCTAGGAACATATCGGGGAATAGCTTGTATAGCCCCAGCATCGCCGGATTGTTTTTGAAATAGGCGCGAATAGCGCGATCGGCATTTTGCTTATATTCTTCGGAATCCAGGTAGGCATCGAACTGGTTGACGGGCGCATACATGTGCCGATGCCACAGCATCGCCCGCATACAGGCTTCCGCAAACTCCATATTTACCCGGTCATGCCAGAGATGATGTACCAGCTTTGGCAGCTTTTTCTTAATCTCGCCCTTTTCCATGAACTCCAGCAGTTCGGGGTGAGCCGATGCCCGCCCGCGCCAGATCCGCAGGTCGGCGGTGTCTCCAGCGTAGTGGTTGGGGCGATCGAGATACTCCTGGGAAATGATGTATTTGAAAAAGGGGAACGGGTCAAGAAACACCTGCTCGGCAATGTAGAGCAAGTCGCGCCAGTAGAAATCCATCGGCACGGCGTAGGCTTTGTAGATGCCGATGATCTGCATCAGGTTTTCGGGCGTGTCCGGCAGCATGGAACCGCCTGCTTCCAACCGATGGATAACATCCGCGTGGGGATGGTTAGAAGGGGGAATGATGTCGGGTTTGGGTTGGGTCAGGGTTGTGGTCATGATGGTTCAGATGGGTTATCGACAAGGGATGCGGGGGAAATCCGGCATGATGAGAAAGGCACTTTTCAGGTAGCAATCATGGGGAAGAAGAAACGCATCCGTCCGATCGCGATTTGTCTCTTACGCCAGGGCGATCGCCTCTTGCTCCACGAAGGGGTTGACACTACCACAGGCTTACAGTTTGGGCGACCGCTTGGTGGCGGCATTGACTTCGGAGAACACAGTCGGGATGCCGTCATTCGCGAGATCCGCGAAGAATTGGGAGCCGCAATTACGGCGGTTGAATTAGTCGGCATTCTGGAATCCATCTATGTCTACGAAGGGGAGCCTGGACACGAACTGGTGTTTGTGTATAGCGGTCGCTTTGTGGATGAAAGCCTGTACGAGCAGCCAACGCTTCAGGTTACGGAAGGGGAGCGAGTGTTTGAGGCTCGCTGGCGATCGCTGGACGAGTTGCGAGGAGATCCCCTAGTGCTGGTGCCGGAAGGGCTGTGGGAGTTGCTTTAGCAGCCGGAAGCACAGTGGCGATCGCCGTCGTCAAAGACGCCTCCGCAATTGCCGGTGCGGCTGGCGGAGTCATCGCCACCAGGTTGCTAGCGGTGGGTTCACTCCAGCGCACCAGCCAGTTCGGCTGCAGCCCCAGGAACAGGATCAGAGCTGCCAACACCACAGCGGGGAAGCGCTCAATCAAGTCCACCTTGGGGAAATAGGCGATGCTGTTGTCTAGCTTGCCGAAGCAGGTGCGGTTCAACAGAATCACAAAGTACACAGCGGTTAGGCCCGTCCCAATCACACACAGCAGGGTTTGCAGGGGATACACTGCATAGCTGCCCTGGAAAACCAGGAATTCGGTCACAAAACCCACCAGACCGGGAATGCCCGCACTGGCCATGCCGCCCAGTACCAACAGGGCGCTAATCAGGGGCAGCCCTCGAATCGGGTTCATCAGACCGTTCAGCACATCCAATTCGCGCGTGCCCACCTTGGCTTCCACAACTCCAACCAACTGGAAGAGAATGGCCAGAATGATCCCGTGGGCAACCATCTGGCTCACGGCCCCCGTCAAGGCCAGATCCGTCAAGGCGGCCCCACCGAGGAGGACATAGCCCATGTGCCCAATGGAGCTGTAAGCCACCATGCGCTTGATATCTTTTTGCGCGATCGCGGTAATGGCCCCATACAGCACACTGATGGCTGCCCACACGGCCAGATAGGGAGCCAACACCGACCAGGCATCCGGGAACATGCCCAACCCAAAGCGGAACAAGCCGTAGGTTCCCAGCTTCGCCAGCACCCCCCCCAGCATCATGGCAACGGGCGTCGAAGCGGCAACGTAGGTGTCGGGCAACCAGGTATGAAAAGGCACCAGGGGAATCTTGATGCCAAAGGCAACTAGCATGACCCCTAACAGCAATACCTGACCGACCAGCGGCAAGGAGGAGCCCAAGGCCGGAGTGTAGGCAAAGTCGGGATGATTGCTTAACCAAACCGTCGCCAGGAAGCCCGCCAGCATTAAGGCACCCGAGACAGCGGTATACAGCAGAAACTTGGTGGCAGCGTAGTTCCGCTTTTCACCGCCCCAGATCGCCACCAACAGGTACAGCGGCACCAGCTCAATTTCATAGAGCAGGAAGAAGAGCAACAGGTTCTGGGCCAGGAAGGCTCCAGCGACGCCACCGCTCACCAACAGCATCAGGGCATAGAACAGCTTGGGGCGCTCAATATCCGCTCGACTACTCCACAGAGCAATCCAGGTGATTAAACTATTGAGCCCGATCATTAACAGGGACAGCCCATCCATCCCCAGGTCGTAATTCAGCCCCAATAGCGGAATCCAGGGCAAAAACTCGCGGAACTGAAAGTCCGAGGTGAGTAAATCAAACTGGGTGAATAGCCAGATCGTCCACAGCAGGCAAATGCCAGCGATGGCTAGGGCCAGCGATCGCGCTTGCTTGCCCGTCAGTTGGGGCAAAAAGGCGATTGGCAATGCCCCCACAATGGGTAACCAAATCAGAACACTCAGCATGGTGGTGAATCCAGAACACGTCGATTAGTAGGGGCGAACAGGTGTTCGCCCAAGGAACCCCCTAATTTCCAGACCGGCTCCCTAGGGAACAGCGGCCACAGGAGCGAATTAAAGGCCGGAGAAGGCCGCCGCCATCATGCGGGGCAAATACTGCCAACTCATCACAACACTGATGACCGCGACGCAGACGGAAATGGTCAACACGTAGAACTGCAAACGCCCGCTGTTGTTGTATTTCAACGCTTCGCCACTCATCAGGGAAGCGAGGCCCACCAGGTTGACCAGGCCATCGACCAGGTAGCGATCGAGCCAATCGGTTAACCGTGACAGCAAATCAACTCCCAAAACAACACTGGAGCGATACAGCCGGGGCGTGTAGAAATCAAAGGCAAATAGATTTTGCAATCCAACAGGCACCAACTTGGCCGGGTTGGCAATCCGCCGCCCAATATATAAGACGGCCCCCATGCCAAAGCCCAACAGGCTGGACCAAGTCAACACCAGTGCCATGTCCTTATTCAGGAGAACCCAGTCGGGCAGCAGCCCCAAGGTGCTGAGAATCAACGGTAGGTGCAAAGTAAAGCCCATACCCAAGGCCATCGGCATCACCATCAGCCAGATAGGTTCAGGCGCACGAATCGTCATTTGATTCGCTTCCCCAGCGAAAATCAGACCAAACATCCGGGCTAGCCCAAAGGCCACAATCCAGTTCACAACCAGAACCAGACCGACCAGGAATAGCTGCTGGTCTTCCCAGAGTCCCGTGACCAAATCCAGCATTGACCAGAAGCCACCCAAGGGCGGTAAGGCAATCAGACCGAAGATGCCCACAAGGATAGAAAGACCCGTAACGGGACGACGACTCCACAGCCCACCCATCTGGGTCAAATCTTGGG
>RFIF01000227.1 GCA_003695655.1 Cyanobacteria bacterium J069 | reverse complement strand
GTTAAGGCAGCATTTTTGTGGAGTTTCATCTGTCACACTAAAACTCTATATGCGTATGCTAACTTAATCTGTCATTACACCCAACCCCTAGATCAGTCCTTCTTGCGTCAAAAACTCGCGGGCGACATCGGCGGGTTCCTTCTGGTTGCCGCTGACTTCAAAGTTGAGGGTTTGCATCACCTCGTCGGTGAGCTTGGGCGAGAGGGCGTTGAGCGCTGTGGCGATCGCCGGGTTAGCATCCAGCGCTCTTTGGCGCACGACAGGCGCGACCTGGTAGGGCGGGAACAGGTTCTTGTCGTCTTCTAGCAACACCAAGTCAAAGGCGGCGACTTCGCCATCGGTGCCAAAGGCGACAGAGACATCGGCTTCGCCATCCACCAGCCCCTTGTAGCGCAGCCCCGGATCGACGGCTTTGTAGGCCTTAAGCTGAAAGTCTCCGTAGGCTTTTTTGATGCCGGGGAGTCCGTCTTCGCGCTGCTCAAATTCGGGCGGGCCGATCAGCGTCAGCTCGCTGGCTTTGGCGGCCATGTCGGAAATGGTTTTAATGCCCAGTTCCTCTGATTTGGCGCGGGTCATGGCCAGCGCCTGGGTGTTGTTCATCGGCGACGGCTCCAGCCACACCAGGTCAAACTGCTCTTTGTAGCCCTTGGAGACTTCATCAAACACGGCCTGGCGATCGCTGTTGGAGGGCAGCTTCAGCACCGTCAGCAGCCCCGTCCCGGTGTATTCGGGATAGAGGTCGATTTCGCCACTGGTCAGCGCGGCCTGGGCGACGGGCGTTCCCCCCAGGTTGAGCTTGCGCTCTACCGTTAGCCCCGCTTTTTCGAGCACCAAGGCATACATCTCACCGAGAATGAACGCCTCCGTAAAGTCCTTGGAACCCACCTTGACAGATGCTCCTGCTGAGCTGCCGCTGGGGCCGCCGCTGCCGCCCGCGCAAGACACGACAACTAACGCTGAAAACAAAGCAACTAGCGGCAAAACCAGCAGCCGACGCACAGAGTTGGAAATTTTCATAACACTGGGACAACGTTAAAAATGACGCACAAACCAGACAATCAGGGAGATGGGGCAGATCAAAATTTTTTAACCCAGCTTTTAACCCAGTTTTTCACCCAAAAAGGTTTCATTCATCATATAGGGATTTGGAGGGGGTGGGGGATGGGTTGTTGGAGTGATGGGGTGTTGGGGTGCTGGAGAGACGTTGAGTAGGCTATCCATTCCAGGGTGCGAGGCTGGACTAGGGCAGCCAGCGGGGTCGCAGCCCTGCCACTGCCAGCGCCTGGGGTGCCGTCTTTTCAGGATTGCCGTCGTCATTCAGCGGCAGCGGCAAAAACCAGAGACGCCCCGTGGCGATCGCCCGGCCGTCGCTGCCCTGGGCCACGCCTTCCGCCCCCTCTTCTTCGTCCGCCACCACCTGATCAAACAGCAGACCCAGCCCGTCGGGGGCCAGACTCATTTGAATATCTCGCTGGATGGGCAATTTTAACAAGTCAGTCCGGATACCAGATTTGAGATTAATCGCGACTAAATAGGGCTGCTCGATGTAAAGATCGCCGGGGAGCCGCGTAGATACCAGGCAATAGAGCAGCGTGTTGGTGGCGTCAAACTGGGCGGTAAAGATGGAGCCGTCGGTGGTCAGCAACTCCTTTTCTTGGCCCTGGTTGGTGACGAGGAAGAGCGATCGCGTCGGGTTGTTGGGGTCGCGGTTAAACCGCACCATGGCTGCCGCTGTGCCGTCATTGCTAAAGCTCAGCGCCACGCCATATTTGGGCAGAAAGTCGAGCGGCTTGCCCTCTTCGGCCTGATCTGCCTCTGGCGTCAGCGAGAGAATCGCCATGCCTTCGCCCTGAGCCATCGCCAGGGTTTTGCCGTCGGGCGCAATGATAAAGTCGCCGCCGGGTTCCGTGGGCACGGGCTTGGCGGGCTGCCCCGGCTCAATCACCCACAGCCCAAACTCCGCCGGATTTTGCCGATTCACCCGCTGCACGGCGATGCGCTGGCCGTCGGGCGACAGGTCAAACTTAAGGTTCTGATATTCTTTGTCGCCGAGCACCAGTTGCACAATGCCCGCAGGCTGGGGCTGGCGATCGCCCTGGGCAGGTTTTCGCGTCGGCGCTTCGCCCAGGGCCGGCGCGGGCGCTTCGGGCAGCAGCCCCGTCGTCACGGTGTAAAGAAACGGGCTAATATCGTCGGCGCGGTTCTGGCGATCGACTGCCGAAAACAAAATGCGATCGCCGTCTGGGTAAGGTTCGTAGTCAAAAATGCCCAGATCGGGCGGTGTCAGAATGGTTTTCTCATTGCGCGTCAGGTTTTGCAACACCAGCCGCCCCGCCTCGTCGCCCTCAGCCCCCAGATACACAAAAGCGCGATCGCGGGTCTTAAACGTGCTGGCAAACGGTTGCAGCAGGTTGTCATCCGCTGACTGATTGAAGCGATCGCGTGCGCCCTGAAGCGTCACCTGATATGCCGTGCCGTAGGGTGCGGGCGCGTCGAGTGTGTAGGCCATGCGCCGCCCCGCCCAGCTCACCTTGCCTGCCAGCGGCGGCTCGATCCGCAAATTTTGCTCCACGCTCTGGCGATCCATCGGTCGGCTAAAGGTCAGCAAAAACGCCCGGTCTGCGGCGCTGATCTCTCGCTCATCCCAGCTAAACTCGCGTACTCGCGGCGAGGCATGGTCGCCCCCCGCTAGCAGCAGACCCGTCAACACCAGCAGCACCACCATCAGCAGCCAGGCGACGCGGTCGATCGGCTGGAGCCATCCCTCAGATGAAGCAGTGCGACGAACCATAGCAATCTCAACCCGACGGCAGCAAACACAACATTGCTTACCTTAACAAAATCGCCCGCCCAAAATTCTCTTGCCAGACTCGAACCAATCAATTACAATCGTCCATCAAGCTGTTAAAGAGTCCCGCTCGGCGCAGCTTCCCCGAAAATTTGGTCGTGTAGTCTTTACGGCATTGGCAGATGTTCGCAGCATCTGCCAATGCCTGACCCATTGACAGAGCGCGCTGTCTCAGGGCTTTGCTCATTGTAAGCCGCCTTGAAACTTGCACCTGTACGTCTTCGGGCGGCCATCTTTTCGGGGTTTCCTACCCTACGTTTCAAGAGGAAACCCTGAATGCTTCACATTCAATATGTCTGGTCGTCCCCACTCTCGGAGGCGACCCAGTTTTCGCTGCCGCCGCTGACCTGCGAACTGCCGCACCGTCGCCGCCTACGCCACTACATTGTCGGCCTACCCGAAGACGCGCAAATGGCGATCGACCGGCTGCACCTGCTCCACTACGCTGAGCGCTTTGAGTGGACTCGCGCTCTGCAAATTCCCCAAAACGGCATCGTCATCAACTCCCGCCCCAGCGAGGTGCTGCGCTATTTGCATCGCGACTCGCGAATCGATGCCGCTGGAAATGAGTAAGGATAACTAAGAAGGGCGATCGCTTTCTTGCATGGATGGGAGGGCGATCGCGCTTTCAATGCTAAGCAGTTGCTAGAGCGTTGGTGTATTTGCGCTCGGTCAGTCTGGATGCAATATGGGAATTCTGAAAACAGCAGTCAACGCATTGCCTTTATTTATTCCCTTTAAGGAAAAACCAATGGAAGTTGCATTCACAGGTCCTTACAGTTGGCCAAAATTTGAAGCCGAAAGTAATCTTCCTCCTGTACCACCTCATCCAGGGCTTTATCTATTCGCGTTTGAATACCGAGATGGATATCTAATCTATTCAGCCGGAATTACGCGCCGGACTATTGCAACACGTATTCGTGAACACACTCGAAAATACATAAGCGGGGATTACCACATCCTAAATGTGTCAGCCCTCAAAGAAGGTATTCGAGAAGTAATATGGCAGGGCTGGGGATGGACTCCGGAGAAGCGAGCCACATTTGAAGAACGACAGCTTGAAATTCTTGATTCTGCTCGGAATCAGCTCCTGCATACACGCCTTTTCGCGGCTGAAGTAGACCCTGGCCCACGTATCCTCGAACGTCTCGAAGCATCAATCATGAACACTCTTTATCAACACTCCAGCCCTGTCTGCGATATTCCAGATAGAGGAATGATGCTCTCGCCCCGCTGGTCTTCAGAGCAGCCCATTATCGTCAGGATGAAAACGGATGTTCTATTTCATGGGCTTCCAAATCTTCTTGAAATCTAGCCTTGGGCGGACTTTGGTCTATTCATCAAATAGCAAGAATGATAGACGGATTTGAACTCTCTGAACACGCCCGCTCTCAAATGCAAGAGCGGAATATCCCGGAATCTTGGCTAGCTCAAGCATTATCGACACCAGATCGAGTTTTGCCACTTGCTGATTCTCATGGAAACACGCATTATCTAAAGCAGATAGTAGACTTTGGCTCCCGCTGGCTGCGAGTAGTCGTTAATCCAAACGTGAATCCCAATCGAGTTATCACCGTCTTTTTTGACAGGAGAGTTAGATGAAGCTGACGGTTCGTAAAGACGATGATGCTTTGTACTTACGTCTAGATGACACGGCGATTGTGGAGTCTGAAGAGGTGAGTGATGGCATCATTTTGGACTACAACGCCGAGGGTAAGGTCGTTGGGATTGAAGTTCTGTACGTGAGCCAGCGCAGTCCTGATTCCTTGCAGCAAATTCTTGTAGAAACGACTACTTGATCTCAATGATTTATTTGCCCTGTGCATCTTTCAAGTTATAGTGCTTTGCCGCAGGAAAGGATGTCTTGGGCGTAGAGTGCGATCGCCAGTTCTCGCCACAATTCTTACTCAATACGCTGTTCTGGCAGACGCAGGGCTTGCACGATGGAGTCCGAAATTGAGATTTGTAGCGCCATTGTTATCGAAACTCACAGCGGCGTGTCTTTCCTACTACGGTACACCGACCGTCTTTGGAGGGCGATCGCGCTTTTGTGGAGTAAGGGAGGGCGATCGCTCCTTCTCAAAGATTAAGCGGTCTAGCCGTTTTCAGATTTTTTCAAGCTCAGCAGTCAAATGCTTAAGGAATGCATCCTGCCTTCCGCCCCATTCTGCATTGAATCGCTCAAAAGCACCGAACCTATAAAAAATCCCACTTTGAATAACAAGATTAAATCCAAGAACTTGATTCCGATCGGGTAAGGTTTTCCAATCCATTTCAGGCTTCCACCAAATCACCTTGACATACCGATTAAACCAATCTCCATGCTGCTCCGGCTTTTCATCCAAGACTTCGACAATGTGAGTCACTTTCGAGTGTTGAGTGAGTAAAATCAAATCGCCGATTGCCGGAGAATCTTCTCTATCCTGTCTAAAACCTAGAGGGAAAATAGAAACGCCGTTGTTGTTGACGACCGCACCTCCATCTTTTTTCATCTGAGTCAGTTCCTGAGAGGTATATGCCCAGTAGCTTCTCCAATCGTCTGCTGGTGTGACTACTTTGACCCATTTCAAGTTAGACAAGTTCATTGTTTTCTCCGGTTTTTTTTCTGCCTCAGAGTCTTCAGGAAATCGAATGTCTAAATTGAGAGATAGAAGCGCATCGATCTTTTTCAAGAGGTCGTAACTAATAGTGCTATTTTCCGCTTTTTCCAGTTTGTACCAGTATGTTGGCGTAATATCGAGCCGCCGACATATTTCCAGCAAACTCTCACTAGATGACTTTCGAGCTGTCAAGAGTTTGCTCGATAGATCTGGTATATCAACCTCTTGAACTCTTCTAACTCTCATTGGACGTTTGATTCCTGAACCACCTAAGCTCTACACTTTTAACCATAAACCAGTAGTTTATAGTTGTCAACAACTAAAGGTTTATAGTTTACACATTTCTCTCCCCGACGTGCGATCGCTCTGTAGTAGGCAGGGCAACGCATCAATAGGAGAACAGAAGAAGTCATGATTCCTGAAACTGAGCCAGTAGCCAACGGATAACATCGCTTTGGGGCGTTTCGCGGGTGCGGCGGAGGGCATCTTCCAGTAGGGACAAATTTAGACCTGGAAGCACTTGAGATTGGGTGATCCGCTTGCTGCCGCCGTCGGCGATCGCAAATGCCAGAATTTGCACGTTAGCAACATCAACTACCCAATATTCGCCAACGCCTAGCGCTTCATATAGCAACCGTTTCTCGCCTTTGTCATCGGCTAAAGACGTGTTGGCAATTTCAATCACCAGCGTTGGCGCGGGATATTGGTCGAGGTCAATAATCGTGGTTCCCCAGGGAATCGCATTTGCAGCATCGCCGATGTAATACGACACATCAGGCTGCGCTTCGCTATGCCCAGTTTTGCGGTAGGTGCAGTTGTCTTTCGCATTCAGCGGAATCCCCTTAACGCCCGCAAACAAACTGACTGCGACAAGGGCGATCGCATGATCGCTTGCATGGTCATTTCCAATTGGTGTCATCTCAACTCTCATTCTGCCATCGCAGTAGTATCCTTTCACTTTTCCTAAAGCTGGATCTTGGATGAGATCTAGGTATTCGTCCCAGCTTGCAGAAACCCAGGTGTTAGTCAGCAATTTGGTTTGCATAGCGCTTATTAGCCTGTGAGAATGCTTAGTGCAGGGCAAGCACTGCCCGCCCTGCTAGGGTGCTGCGGATTGGGCAGGGTTGGGCGATCGCCTAACCCCTAACTCCCAACCCCTAATTACTGCTCTGCACCTTCGATCGGAGCAAAGCCCTGCCGCTGGATGTTTTCGCTAATGTGGCGAGGCTCCAGGAATTGCAGCAGGTAATCCGGGCCGCCTGCCTTGGAGCCAACGCCGGAGAGCTTGAAGCCGCCGAAGGGCTGCCGCGCCACGATCGCCCCGGTGATGTGGCGATTGATGTACAGGTTGCCCACTTCAAACTCGGCCTTGGCGCGATCGAGGTGGGAGGGTGTGCGCGAGTAGATGCCGCCCGTCAGCGCGTAGAGCGTCCCGTTGGCAATGTCCATTGCCTCATCAAACGTCGTCGCCTTGATCACCGCCAGCACCGGGCCAAAGATTTCCTCCTGGGCAATCTTGGCGTTGGGCGACACGTTGGTAAAGATCGTGGGGCCAACGAAATAGCCGTGGTCGGGTGCGGGCATTTCCAGCGCCAGCGTGGCTTCTTCCTTACCTTTTTCGATATAGGCTTTGATGCGGTTTTGCGCTTGCGCGTCGATCACTGGGCCGACCTTAGTATCGGGCGATTCTGCGATGCCGACATGCAAGGATTTAGTCGCTTCGATCAGCCGATTCACGAACGCATCATAGATCGGTTCCAACACGATCACGCGAGAGCAGGCGGAACACTTCTGACCGCTGTAGCCGAACGCAGAATAGACCACACCCTGCACGGCTTGATCCAGATCGGCGCTTTCATCCACGATGATGGCGTTCTTGCCGCCCATCTCGGCGATCACGCGCTTGAGATGGCGCTGACCCGGTTGCAGAATGGCGGCATCGGCATAAATGCGACAGCCGACTTCCTGCGAACCCGTGAACGTGATCATGTGAACGTCGGGGTGTTTGACCATGTGTGCGCCCACGGTTGATCCTTTGCTGGGAACGTATTGAAACACGCCAGCGGGAATGCCTGCCTCAATCAAAATTTCCGTCAGCTTGGCCGCAATTACGGACGAGGTTTCGGCAGGCTTCAGCAACGTGCAGTTGCCCGCGACGAGGGACGCAACCGTCATGCCGGTAGGAATGGCCAGCGGAAAGTTCCAGGGCGAGATGATTAGCGAAATGCCGCGCGGCTGATAGTGATAGCGGTTGGTTTCGCCCACCACGTCGAAGTTTACGCCCGCATTCAACCGTTCCATCTCGTCGGCATAGTAGCGGCAAAAGTCGATCGCCTCTGACACTTCCGGGTCTGCCTGGCCCAGAACCTTGCCCGTTTCCAGCACCATCCAGGCGCAGAGTTCAGCGCGGCGCTGTTCCATCAGGTCAGCCGCTCGGCGGAGAATAGCGGCGCGTTCTGAGGCGGGCGTGTTCTTCCAGGCAGGGAACGCAGCTTTGGCGGCGGCGATCGCCCCATCTGCTTGCTCAATGCTCAGCAGCCCCACCTTGCCCACCACCTCCGACGGGTTCGACGGGTTCACCGATTCGATCACCTCCAGCGTATTCACCCGCTGCCCATTCACCAGCGGCAGGTAGGTTTGCCCTAATTGCTGGCGCACAGTTTGAATAGCGGCTAGAGCGCGATCGCGCTTTTGGGCGATGGAGAAGTCGGTGTCGGGCGCGTTGATGAAAGGAGGGAGGGAGGGGGAGAGGG
>RFIF01000226.1 GCA_003695655.1 Cyanobacteria bacterium J069 | reverse complement strand
TTAGAGGTTAGGGGGTGGGGATGAGGGAAGCTATGGGGCACGGGCTGGGGAGACTGTAGGGTGGCGATCGCCCAGGCTATCCGCGCCTGTACGGCCACATCGGCATCTTGAAATCCACCGAGATCGGCAAGAATGTGCGGCTGCAAGGCAGGAGCAGACTGGCCGAGGGCTTGCAGTCCGGCGATCGCCGCATAGCGCAATGACCAGTCTGCATCCTGGAAGACCCGGAGGAGTGTGCTGTAGGTGCGGGATTGGGCGATAGTCTGCTCCGAGTCTGGCAGTTTTAGCCAGTGGAGATGGCCGACACCTTTGATGGCAGCCCGACGCACGCTGGGGGCAAAGTCTGTCTCGGCAGCCGAGAGCAATACGTCTAGAGCGCGTGGATCGGCGATCGCCGCCAGCGCCCGAATCGCGTAGGCCCGTGCCCCATAGTTATAGTCATCCAGCAGCGTCAGCAACGGCATCACCGCTGCGTCGCCCATCTGCACCAGCCCCTTCACCGCCGTCACCGCCGCACCCGGGTTGTTGAACCCCAGCGCCCGAATCAGGGTCGGAATTCCTGCTTCTAGCCGCGCCGTCGCCAGTGCCTGCACCGCCGCGATCAACCGTTCCGGCGAGTCCGCCTGGTCAATGTCGGCTATGAGGGTGGCGAGGGAGATGGACATTGAAGAGTGATGGAGTAGTGATGGAGCGGTGGGGTGTTGAAGAGGGAGCGATGAGGGGATGATGGGATCGGGTACTTGGATGTCTCCATCAAGCCATCCCCTATCGACAAGCCAAGATGCGGCTACAACATACTATCCATCAGCGTCATGACCTTAATGGCATCGGCGCTGAGGGTGGCAGGCGACTGGCGGACGGCGTATTCTAGCAAGCCTTTGAGGGAAAAGAGCTTGAAGCTGTTTTCGGTGGCGGCGGTGGCGATCGCATCCGCAGCAGGCAGATAACCCACTGCGCCTAAATCAGACAGTGCGACTCGACGCAGGTTAATGTCATTGCTTTGCAGAGCAGCCACCAGGCGATCGCCATAGGCTGGGTTCTCTGTAAGCTGATACAGCGCCCGCACGGCAGAGTATTGAACCCGCTGTAGCGGATGCTCTGCAAAGGGTCGGATCAGCTCAACGGCGTCTGTTGCGCCTAGTGCGCCCAGGGCTTCCAAGACAGATTCGTAGGGTTGCGCCAGATGGGGACGACCCGGAATCTTGACGGCTGCGGCAACGCCACCTTCCAGTAGGGACACCAGCGCGGGGATGCAGGACGGGTCGCCCAGCATCCCCAGCGATTGGGCCGCAGACTCGCGCACATAGAAATCTTCGCAGGACAGGCACGCGGTCAAGCCCGGAACGGCTCGGCGATCGCCCAACTTTCCCAGCGCCCGGGCTGCATTCCGCCGCAGCGGGTAGCCGCCCAGTTCGGTGCGATCCGACTCATCGCTGAGCGCCGCCATCAGCGCCTCGACTGCCGCCGGATCAGACACACGAAATTTCCCCAACCACCAGGCCGCGTAATAGCGCAGGCTGGTGTCGGGGTGGGCGAGATTGGCGATCGCCTGCTCCACCGTTAGCGCCTCTGCGCCAGCGGCATCTGATCCTGTGGTCGATTCCTCAAACTGCGACTCCGGTGTTCCGTCAAGCATTCCTCAACCTGGGTTAATCGCCTTCTGTGCGATCGCGCGATCGCGTTCCTAAGACTCGCTCGTCAGCGGCTCAATCTTGACAATCTTGCCGCCCAGGCGCAAGATCCGCTGCATTTCTTCGTTCATCCGGTTGTAAGGAACCGTAATGAACACACTACCGCTATTGCGAATCGAGTAGTTGTTCTTATCCGTTTCCTGGCTCTGGCGCAGACCGACCACTTCATAACGGAAAATGCGCGCACCCGAAGGAGAATTAGCAGCACTTCCCACAGCAGTTTGACCGTACATAGTCTTTGATCTCCATGTTTTAAAAAATTAGAAACTAGGGATCAGGTGCCAGGTTTCAGGAGTCAGCGGTAAAGCTCAGCGCCTGGAATCTAACCAAACGCGCTAAGCTTCAAACCTGATCCCCGAAACCTGACCCCTAAAACCTAATTAGCTGCTTGCCAGCGACACGCTGACGATCCGGCCGCCTTGGCGCTGAATTTGCTGCATCCGAGCCGAGAGCTGATTGTAGGGCACCAGATAGGCCGTGCTGCTGCGGCGCAGCTTGGGATAGCCCACGCCAGAGCCGCCATTGCGCAGCCCAGCAACTTCCACCCGGTACACGCGAGCGTTTTCACCCACAGAACCGCCCAGGCACTTGTTGGGAGCCACATCATCGGAGGCGCGGTAGAAGGCAAAGCTGCTGCCGCTGGAGGGGCTGACGATCGAGGTCGGTTTGTTTTGAGCCAGGTCGCGGGCTAGATGGGAGCCGCGTCCTTCTGCCTGAGAGCGATCGCTGTTGGCATAGCCGCGATAGAGGCGGAACAGGCGGTTGAACGCCACCGTGCGCGCGCCTGCATAATACTCAAAGCCTCGATAGTAAGGGACGATGCTCTCGCCGAAGTTGGCCTGATATTCTTCCGAGTCGATGTAGGCATCAATGTCGGCGTCGAATCCCTGGGTTTCATACAGGTCGAGGTGGAAGATCACTTCCGACTCGTCGTAAGGGGCACGACCCAGCAGGTGCTTATAGTTCAGCTCGATCACGCGGGTCTGGAAGTTGCCATAGAGGAACTTCTGCTTGTAAAGGTCAGACTTGGCAACGGTGCGAACGAATTCACGAACGCTGATGTTGCCGTCGCGGAGGAGCGATTCGGCGCTGGTGAGCCGCTCGGACTTCATCAGGTAGTCATTGCCCAACACTTGCCGATAAACGGCACGGATGACATTTTCGACTTCATCTTTGGTGTAATTGGGGCGGAGTTCTACCCGAGGTGCTCCGTCGTACGGGGATGTTCCTAATCGGGATGCTGCTGCGGTAACTGGCACGGTCGATCTCTCCTTCGTGTTTGCGATTGGCTTGGAAGCGGTTGGCGCTTGGAGGCGATCCCAAACCCCAACCACTAAAAACCGGAACTCAAACGGGTAGTCATCCAATTAGCCGTTAATAAGTAAGCAAAATTAACAGCTAAATAACGGCTCACCCGCCTTAAACTGTGCTGTCGATGAAGACAAGCAGTCTGGGGGGCGATTTGCCTGAGGCTACCCTCAAATCTAGATAGCGCTGATGCTCAGCACTCGGCCGCCTGTGCGATTGATCTGCTGGAGACGGGTGGAAAGCTGATCGTAAGGAACCAAAACGTCCCGATTGCTAAGGCGCAGGGGCGCTCGTCCGCTGGCTGCCGACTGGGTAAAGCGGACGCGATAGAGCTGATCGCGATCGCCCGCTGCTGCACCCACTAACCCAGACCCGGTGCTCCCTAGCTCACCGAAGCGCCCCGTTGAGGGCGGCTGAATCGGCATTGGCGCGTTGCGAGCGATTTCTTGGGTCAGGCGGGGTCGATTTTTGCCAAACTGAGCGCGATCGCTGTTCGCATAGCCCCGATAGAGTCGGAACATGCGCGTAAAGCCGACCGTTTTTTGCCCCCGCTGCGAGTTGAACCCGCGATAGGTCGGCACCACCGAATCTCCAAAGCTTTCCTGGTATTCCGCCGACTCGAGATAAGAATTAATTTCTGCCTCGTAGCCCTGCTGGTTATACAGGTCAACATGAAAGGCGATTTCCGACTCATCGTAGGGGGCACGCCCTAACAGATGCTTATAGTTCAGCTCAATAAACCGAACCTGTGGATTGGAATAGAAAAACTTTTCCTTATACAGCTCAGACTGGGCGATCGCCCGCACAAAATCGCGGACGCTAATCTGCCCCTGACGCAACAGTGACTCTGCGCTAGTCAGGCGCTCGCTTGCCATCAGGTGATCATTTCCCAGCACTTGACGATATGCTGCCCAAATCACAGCTTGCACGTCGCCTTCCGTCCAGTTTGGACGCAGCTCCACTCGATCGTCCGACGAGAAAGCAGCAATTCCTAATCGATCTGCCGCAACCAGACCGCCCATCTCAAGTCCCTCCTGCTAAAAACTGACACTTGGTTTTGAAAAGCCCTTGTGACCAGAGGATGCTCGATTTACAGCTTCCAGTGCGGAGAATCAATTACGGATAATTAATTGCAAAGCAGGTGCAAAAAACAGAGGATTCATGAGGATTGCCCGCCTGATCCTTCTGCCGCGTGCCGCCTGATTGCTTCCGCTTCTGCCACAAGTGCGCCGAAATAAACACAGATCTTCAATCGCAAATTGGCACAGACAGACATAACACAGATATAACAATGCCCGGAAAGGTAAACCCCTGCCAGTTTGTGAACCAGCAATTGCTTACCTTTCCGGGCAAGCACAATCAACTAGCTCAGGGCGTTGATTGCGTAGTCGAGGTAGGTGTTGGCTTCGTTTGCAGCCTGACCAGACAGACCGTGGTTGGCCTTGATGTGCTTCAGAGCTTCCACATACCAGCTAGGAGACAGGTCGAAAGTGCGGTTGATTTCATCCAGACCAGCAATCAGGTACTCATCCAGAGGACCGGTGCCGCCTGCAACCAGCGAGTAGGTGACAATCCGCAGGTAGTAGCCGATGTCACGAGCGCACTTGGACTTACCACGAGAATCCGCAGCGAAGTTAGCGCCTTGGGTTTGGGTGGTGTAAGGGAACTTCTGATAGACGGCATTAGCAGCACCATCGATCAGCTTTTGGGCGTTGTTGGTCAGTGCCCGAGCGGCTTCCATGCTGGCAGCGGCACGCTCGAACCGGCCGTTAACGGCTTGCAGTTCGGTGTTGCTGAGGAAACGGCCTTGGGTATCTGCTGCGGCGATCGCTTCAGTAATCGGGGTCTTCATAGTCGAGATATCTCCCTAAAAACCTAAAAAGTTGTCCTTGAGTATTTCGAAAACCATCGGCATGGAGCCAACGTGTTTGGTTCAGAGCGCGGGGTGCACTTGGCGATCGCCCTCACTCATCACCACAGCAACACTACGCAACAGCAGCGGCTGCGCGATCGAAGTAGCTTGCCACTTCAGACACCAATGCAGAGCAATCACCCTTGGTGATACCGGCGGGGTCGTTGACGATACCGATCGCTGCGTCCTTCATTTTGGCAACACCAGCAGCCACCGAACCACCGGGCACACCCAGAGCTTGGTAGGTTTCACGCAGACCATTCAGGCAGCGATCATCGAGAACACTGGAATCACCAGCCAAAGTCGCGTAGGTGACATAGCGCAGGATGATTTCCATGTCGCGCAGACAGGCAGCCATCCGACGGTTGGTGTAAGCATTTCCACCGGGCTGGATCAGCTGGGGCTGCTCTTCAAACAGAGAGCGAGCGGCGTTGGCAACGATGGTGGAAGCATTGCTGGTGATGCGGTTAACGGCATCTAGGCGCTTGCTGCCATCCTTAACAACGTTGCTCAGAGCATCAAGCTGGGCGCTGCTCAGAAACTCTCCCTTCGTGTCAGCCTGGGAAACGACTTTAGCGAAAGCATCTAACATGGACTCAATCTCCTAATCGTTTTGGTTGAGTTCGGTCTTAAAAACTGGATGAAAGGTAGACCAGTCTTTATATTTTGTGCCTGCAAGTAGCGGTGCCTATACACAGCGACACAGACGACGTGGAATGGCTCCAGCAAACAGGGGAGAACGGATTGAATCGCCAGCTCATCTTCCCGGATGTCATTCCTGGGTTTTAGTGTGCTTCTCATAAATCTGAGAAAACTTCACAGTTAGATGAGAAGGTTCAAAACCTGGTAAACCAGCGAATTGTCGTGCTCTGTCTGTGGTTTGTACCCTTCCGAATCCTTTTATACAATGCGGCTATGCCATTTACTTGTTACAAGTTATTAAATTGTATAGAGATGCTCAGCTTTACTGGCGAGTCCCTTGGAAGACAAGGCTTTCAGCATGTTTTTTTGAGACATTTTTTGTACATTTGTTTACATTCCCCGGGTGATGGATTCCTCATAAAGCGTGGAATCCAGGCTTAACTTTTTCTTAAGAATCGCTCAAACCTTTATGCCAAAGGAAGTATAAATACTCTTTGGAGGTAAGACGGAGAGACTCATAATTTTAAGTAATGTAAACAAAACATTCGCGAATTTGAGATTTGTCACACAAAACGCTGTCGCAAAACTCGCAAAAGCGTTGAAAAAGAGTTGGGCAGCGGGGCGATCGCCTCAATTTCCTTCTCAGAAATCGGATGTTGCAGCCGCAACTTCCAGGCATGAAGCGCTTGTCCTGGCAGATTCACCCCGACGGATTTGCCGCCACTATAGACCGGGTCGCCCACGACGGGATGCCCTATATGAGCACTGTGGACGCGGATTTGGTGCGTCCGACCCGTTTCCAGGTCAAACTGCATCAGCGTGTAGTTACCGAGGCGTTCTTGCACCTGCCAGTGGGTCACGGCGCGTCGCCCGCCCCGCTCCTCTGGCACGATCGCCATTTTTTTGCGATCGATGGGATGCCGACCAATCGGCGCATCGATTTTCCCCGACTCGTCTCTGGGTGCGCCGTAAACGATCGCTAGATAAGTGCGCCGTGCTGTCTTGGTTTTGAACTGGGCTTGTAAATGCTGATGAGCTTGATCGGTTTTGGCGATCGCCAGCGCCCCGCTCGTGTCTTTGTCCAGCCGATGCACGATGCCCGGTCGCTGCACGCCGCCAATGCCCTGCAAATCGGGACAGTGGGCCAGCAGCGCGTTGACCAGGGTGCCGCTGGCATGACCGGGAGCCGGGTGCACCACCAGACCCACAGGCTTATTCAAAATAATCAAATGCTCGTCTTCATAGAGAATGTCGAGCGGAATGGCTTCGGCTTGCAGATCGAGCGGTGCGGCAGGCGGAATGGAGACGGTCAGGCGATCGCCCGCTTGTGCGACCCCCTTCTTCGACCGGCAAACTGCGCCATTGACCGATACCTGACCCTGCTCAATCAGCTTTTGGAGGCGGGCCCGAGATAAGTTGGGCAGTTGAGCCGCCAGGTAGCGATCCAGGCGATCGCCGCCTGCCTCCACCACCAGCTCGATTGCCGCCGCCGCCGGCTCCTCAAGCTGCTCTGGCTCCAGGCTGTCGAGATCTTTGTCAAAGTTGCTGTCAAAAATGGCTGTCAAAGCTGCTCACGTCAAAATTTCTCACACAAAATTTTTTGCACCAAAACTGCTGACCCAGACTGCTTTCCGCCCTATTCTGCATCTGGCTCAATGCCATCTTCAGGAAAGACCCACTTGGGCGGCTCCATGGCTTTGCGGCGGATGGCTGCTTCTGCCATTGCCAGCATTTGGTCGAGCGATGTGCTTTCGATAAACTGCGACGCCTGGGTGCGATATTCCTGATTGGGGCATTGGTCGCCCAGGACGCAACCGTTTTTGCAAGCTTCGGCACAGTTGATTTCAGTTGGGTTCATGCGCGTCCTCCTTGTCCTCTCTTTACCCATCTTGCCTGATTTTCAGTGCTCAAGACGTTACCTAGAGGAAGAGTCATTGTGCATCGGGCGATGGCCGCCGCGCCCTAGCCCCGAATTGACTCGCGCCGTTCGGCAGTTTTGCGATCGCGCTTGATCCATTCCTCCGGCGATCGACAGGTGACGGCTTCCAGACGGCGAATCGCCCACTGGTGATATTCTGCATTGAGGTCGCAGCCCAGCCAGCGCCGACCGAGTTGTTCTGCCACCACCAGCGTGGTGCCGGAGCCAGAAAACGGGTCAACCACCAGATCGCCCGGATTGGACGCTGCCAATACCAATTTGCGCAGCAGCTCCTCCGGCTTTTGGGTGGGGTGAGGCGTGGTTTCGCCCATGCCGTTGCAGGTGGTGGGCAGCTCGATTACATCTTTCGGTTTTGCGCCTTTGGGGTGGGGCTGCCAGGCGCGCGATCGCCCCGACGGATCGACTTTGCCGCCATAGGCGCTGGTGTCTGCCTGGGGGTGGGCAGGATATTTCAGCGTATGGGCACTGTAGGGAATGCGGATGTCGTCCAGGTTGAGCTGAAAGCGACTGCTTTTGCGAAAGTGAAGGATGCTTTCGTGCGATCGCCCCCAGTCTTGCCCCAGGTTTGCTTTGTTTTTGTAATGCCAGACCAGCCAGCGACAGCCCGCAAAATAGCGCGACGCGGGATGCTTCAGATCTGCCAGGCTTTCTGAAAAGCCGCAAATATAGAGCGACCCGGTTGGTTTTAGCACCCGGGCTACCTGCGCGATCCATTGCAGCGACCAGGTGATGTACTGTTCCTGACTGGCAAAATTGTCCCAGTCCGCTTTTTTAAAATTGTAGGGCGGGTCGGCAAACACCAGATCAACGCTCTCGTCTGCCAGCGACGCCAGCCAATCGACCGAATCGCCCTGATAGAGCCGCCCGTGCTCATGCACATAGTGCAGTTGAAAACCCTGTATAAGGGGCAAAACTGGCAGAGAAACGCCTGCAAATTCACCCGGTTGAGCACTGGCTGATGAGTCAATTTCATCAGGAAATCCGGAACTTGGCGCGGGCGCAGCGGATGGATCAAAATCAGAGTGCGGTTGGAGAGGGTGTGGCATTGCTAACCAAGCTTGATTGCATTCATACTGGGATAACTCGGTGATGATTCGGTAAATGACGAGGCGATCGCCCACCATATCGACCCCTGTGGCGTTTTGATGACAACTTGGGCAACCTAACCTTAGAGAATATGATGCGAAGAGAATATGATGCGATCGCCAGAATCGGGGGGCACTCTGAAGAATAGGACACGACACATACACTCTATGCCCTGAAGTAGGCCCTGTTATGTCAGCCCACGCTATATTTACTCAACCGACGCTTGCTCAAGCTAGCGCGCCACCGTCTCAGCCCGGACAAGTTTGGATGTATACCGCCGGCGGGCTGCTGTTGTTGCTGGTGGGGCTGGGCGTTTACAGCAAGTTTACCTTCGATAAAGTTTCCAAAGAAAAGCGCTTTGAAGAGTACAAAAATCGGGAGCTTCAAAAAAAGCTGAAGCTTGCGCTCAACACCATCAGCAAGATGGAGAAAAATCCCGATTTGGTTCACTCCCGCGAATTCAACCTCGACTATCTGCGGCTGCGGATGGAAGAGGAAAAATTCCACTTTGCCATCGTTAACCAGATCAAGATCCGCATTAAAGAGAAAATCACCGTGGCGCTGCGTCCGCCGCAGGCTGAGCAAGGCACCTTGGGCATTGCCAGTGCACCGCGCCAGGTGGATGAAATCTTCGACGTGCAGTATGACTTGACGGACGTGCCCGGTGGCAAAAAGGGCGTGCTGTTCCGTATCCAAATCAAGCTGGCAAAGCTGCCGACCCAGCCAACTTCTGTCACCATTAACC